>CABMII010000013.1 GCA_902386255.1 uncultured archaeon | reverse complement strand
TTTACGGTCCTCCAGGAACCGGGAAAACACTCCTTGCAAAAGCCGTAGCGACAGAGAGTTCTGCTAATTTCATAAGCGTCCGGGGCCCGCAGTTGTTATCCAAATGGGTAGGGGAATCGGAAAAAGCCATACGCGAAGTGTTCAAGAAGGCGCGCCAGGTGGCTCCGTCCATAATATTCCTTGATGAACTTGATGCTATAGCTCCGATCCGTGGCATGGAATTCGGTTCGAAGACCTCGGAACGCGTAATCAACCAGTTGCTCACGGAACTTGACGGGATTGAAATATTAAAGGGCGTTGTTGTGATTGCAGCAACAAACAGGCCCGAGATAATCGATCCTGCCCTTATCCGTTCAGGCAGGTTTGACAGGCTGGTTTTCGTAGGACCGCCATCAAGGGAAGGAAGGATAGGAATATTCAGGATACACATGAAAAATATTCCAGTCTCGGACGATGTGAATATGGAAGAACTGGCTGACCTTACGGAAAATTATGTGGGGTCTGATATAGAATCGCTGTGCAGGGAAGCGGTGATGCTAGCGCTCAGGGAAAATTTTGATACAGAGAATGTTGAAATGAAACATTTCCTTGATGCCCAGAAGAAAGTGAGACCGGCGCTTGCAGAAGATATGATGGAATATTATGAGAAGCTGCAGGAACAATTCAAAGGCGGAACAAAACAGGAACAGAAGTCTTATATAGGTTATAGATAAAAAAAGATGGGATTAACTATGGCAAAAATACTTGCAAAAAATTTAGCTAATAAGAGGGTAATGCTTACTGACGGGTCAGAATTAGGATTTGCCAGCAACGTGGTTATAGATACCCAGAGTGGAGCTTTGGTATATTTGGTTGTCAAACCAACACCAACGGTTGAAACTTCAAAATATAAAACACAGAATGGCTACGTATTGATACCATTTGAAGCTGTAAGAGCTGCAAAGGATTACGCTATCGTTGATAAAAAGCTGATAACCGGTAGCGATTTTGATTAAATTTTTTTAAATCAGGTCCGGTATTAGAAGGCAATGTTTTGAAAGGTGAAATAAAAGTCACAATAATTTGCTCAACTCTGGACAGGGCAAGCCAGAATATTAAAAACAATCTCCTGAATAGCAGGAAATGGCAGACCATACCTGATTCTGATTGTACTGTATTTGAGTACAAGGATTTCAGGATTGTTGAAATAAGCGAATCCCTCATTCACCAGGATGGGATTGATAAAAAACTAAGTGGGTGGGGTTTTCCGGCATCCCTAATCATCTTTGCTTCAAAACACAGGAGCAAAGATATGCGGGCCATTCTTACAGTCCATTCAACAGGCAATGTCAATGAAGCCGTTTTCGGTGGAAGCCCGAAGAAACTTGCAGTAGCAGCGCCCCAGGCTGTGCGCTCTTTGCTCCGTTCCATTAAAATACTGGCTGAAAACGAGGAATATGAAATTACCCTTGAATGCACTCATCACGGGCCAACCGATATCGATGTGCCTTCGGTTTTCATTGAAATAGGAAGCGGCGAATTACAGTGGACAGATGAAATTGCAGGCAGGCTGGTCGCAAACGCAATACTGATGTTAAAAAAAGATGACTCGCCGGTCGCCGTGGGTTTTGGTGGAACGCATTACGCCCCGAGGCAGACAGCGCTTACCCTCTCATGCGATATTGCGTTCGGGCATATATTCCCGTCCCATGCGCTCGATTTCCTTGACGAGGACATGATACGCCAGTCGATTATGAAATCAAAGGCGGATTTTGCTTATTTTGACCGGAAATCGATGAAAAGCGAGCAGCGGGAAAAATTGCGTAAATTAGTGGAAAGTATCGGATTTGAAGTGCTGAAAGAAAGCGATATAAAAGATATGGACGGCGTACCATGGGAGTTTTGCCAGCAGCTCCGGAAAAGGGTAAAGGAAATTTGTCCTTCTGGTAAGCCGGTGATAACAAGCGGAATAAAATGTGAAGTTTCATCATGCCAGGGCTGTATATGCCCGAAGGTGAAAATTGCGCGGATAAACCCGGCTCTTTTATCGGAAGCTGAAAAACTTGACAGGAACAGGTTAAAGGATTTCCTCTCAAGCCATAACATTGCATATATAGAATATGAAGACGGCAGGTTCGCTCACGTTCTCATCGGATTAAACGACCACTGTGCACGATTGGCAGCCGAAGAATTGACAGAGGAATGCGTCGAAATTCTTAAAAAACATTATGATGTCAAACTGGACAAAGGGACTTTGCAAATAACAGAAAAAAAATTCAGCCCCAGACTCGCAGAATCCTATGGAATATGTGAAGGTCCTCTTTTTGGAAGACTGGCACAGGGCGAATCTGTGAGTATAGATGGAAAAACTATAAATCCAGAGATGGTATATGAAATAAACAAAAGAGCCATTAAATTGGGTAATTTAAACG
This sequence comes from uncultured archaeon, assembly GCA_902386255.1. GTDB lineage: Archaea > Halobacteriota > Methanosarcinia > Methanosarcinales > Methanoperedenaceae > Methanoperedens. The sequence goes on along the minus strand of CABMII010000013.1, from coordinate 57,701 downwards.
ATTGAAGGAGAAAAAGTATGGAATCAATAATAAAAGAGGCAATTTCAAGAGCAGGAGAATCGCCATTACCTGTTGTCGGGGACACAGACCAGGAACTTGCAGAAATTTTGCAGGAGCTAAAAACTAAAATCGTAGTATTGGGATGCGGTGGCTCAGGCTCTAACACAATCCAGAGAATGTCTGAAGAGGGAATACAGGGCGCAGACCTGTATGCGCTTAATACGGATGCCCAGCATCTGTTGAATATTAAGGTGAAAAGGAAAATCCTTATCGGGAGAAGCAGAACCAGGGGACTCGGCGCCGGAAGCCTTCCCCAGATAGGAATGGATGCGGCCCAGGAGTCAAAGGCTGCAATAGAGAAAGCGATAGGAAATGCCGATATGGCTTTTATCACATGCGGTCTTGGCGGCGGAACGGGAACGGGCTCAGCTCCTGTTGTAGCTGAGATAGCGCGGGATGCAGGAGCTCTCTCAATAGCAGTGGTCACGCTGCCTTTCTCGGTTGAAGGAGCGGTGCGCCTGGAAAATGCAGAAGCCGGACTTGAGCGGCTTCGCGATATCGTTGATACGGTAATCGTTGTACCTAATGATAAATTGCTTGAAGTGGTTCCTCACCTTCCCTTACAAACTGCATTTAAGGTCTGCGATGAGATATTGATGCGGTCGGTCAAAGGTATTACTGAATTGATAACAAAACCCGGACTTGTCAACCTTGATTTTGCGGATGTGAGGGTAATTATGCAAAAGAGCGGTGTGGCAATGATAGGCCTGGGAGAAGCGGAAGGAGAGAACAAGGCAATCGAATCTGTCCAGAAGGCGCTTCGAAGCCCGCTTCTTGATGTTGACGTTTCAGGCGCAACCGGCGCTCTTGTTAATGTCGTGGGCGGCCCGGATATGACAATAGCAGAAGCCGAAAGCGTGGTGAATGAACTATATACCCGTGTTGATCCCAAAGCTAGATTGATATGGGGCGCAGCCGTAGAGCCTGAGCTTGAGAATATTGTAAGGACGATGATAGTGGTCACAGGCGTAAAGTCACCCCAGATAATGGGCAAGAACACTGCAGGAGATATTCGCACTGCAAAATACGGAATTGACTTTGTCAAATAACATTTTTAAATGCCTGCATACATAAATGAGATTTTCAATTCAGTACAGGGCGAAGGGCCGTACGTAGGCGTACGGCAGGTATTTGTCAGGTTTGAGGGGTGTCAGCTTCACTGCGCATACTGCGATACGCCGCAAACCCGGAAAGTTTCCGGCACCTGCAGGATTGAGAAAACCCCTGGAAGCGGGGATTTCTATTCAGTCAAAAACCCCCTTGAGAGGGACGAAGTTGCAGGATTAATCCGGAAATTATGGTCACCTTCAACCAGGCATGTCAGCCTGACCGGAGGAGAACCTCTCATATATTCGGATTTTATTATGTCGCTCGATATCGAATATCCGATTTATCTTGAAACAAATGCGGGGTTTCCGGAAAAAGCACGGGAACTTAAGGATAAAGTTACGATAGCATCATGTGACATCAAGCTTCCTGAGCACGATTCTACTGACCATTATGATGAATTATTAAAAAACGAACTTGAGACGATTTCGATATTTAACGAAACCTCAAAGACTTTCGTAAAGGTGATAATCCTCCCTGAGACCACAAAGCAATCATTATCCTCTGCAGTGGATGGTGTTGCATCAATCGACCGTAATATGCCCTTTGTGCTTCAACCGGTTACTTCAAATACGAGTGTTTCCTCGTCGAAACTGGCTGAGCTTATGGATTTTGCAGGGAAAAAATTAAAAGATGTGCGTGCCATACCGCAAACGCACAAAATGATGAATTTGCTCTAAGATCCAGTCGCAGTGGCTAAGGCAACCACTGTATTGTTATCGGAAGTTGGCGAAGAAACAATGATCATTGCTTTTTCTGTGGCCCATATTATAGCATAATTTGGCGTATCCTTTCCGTTTATTGTGGAATAGTCCATCACCTGAGTTGCCTTATGCCCGTTTAAAGAAATCTCCTTAAAAGGATTATATTTGACATCTTTATAGCTTGACTTGTACTTTGCAATTAAATCCTCTGGATTGTCATTTTTGATTACCTGGATATAAACATCATCGACATTATTATACCTGTAAACTCCTTCCGTTGCATTTATCGAGGTTCCTCCGATATCCACAAGGGTTTCATGGATTCCCATATACGTGAATCCAGTCGGAAGGCCGGTTTGTGGAATAGGCTCCGACGTCGAATTTGGGTTAACTTTCTCTTTATCGAAAATACAGCCTGAAATAAGGACTGTTATAATAAGCACTGCTGATATCCATAATTTATTTGACATACGTTGTTATCTCCTTTACCGTTAATATGCAGAGGATTTCAAAAAGGTAACGGTTGGGTGTTGGTTAAAACCAATCACAAATTTTAAAATCAGGTTTGATGATATACTGATCATGGATTATCGAACAGGTTCAATAGGTCGGCTCTTTGCAGTCAGGATTGACCATGGCGAAGATGTAATTGAAGAGATATGCAAATTGGCATTGAAAGAAAACATAAACTCAGCTTTTTTTGTTATGCTCGGGGCAATGGCGGGCGCAGAGCTCGTGACAGGTCCAAAAGAAAAAGTAATTCCACCAATCACTGTCTGGTCGGCATTCGACGATGCACGCGAGATTGTTGGCGCAGGGAATATTTTCCGGGAGAACGGCGCCCCGAAGGTTCATCTTCATGGCGCTGCGGGCAGCAGCAGGGGGATGATTATGGGTTGTTTCAGGAAAAAGGCAGAGGCGTTCATGGTGGTTGAGATATTTATAATGGAGATGGATATTGCTGCGGAAAGGGTGTTTAACGAGAAATTAGGAACTTCACCGATAAGGTTTCTATAAGAAAGAAAATGGTGGATCGTTGGATAGTTACTATGATATAGTTTATTTGTCATAATAATTAAAATCGGAGATATTGATGAATATCGAACGAATTGGCAGATACAAGGATAAATTGAATATCATTTCTGAAAGGAAACAGGACATTGAAGAATGGATTTCAGGCTATGATTCTTCTGGTTTTGTTGCAGATAAAAAGACACGACTCGCGGTTTATAAGGCATTCCAGGAACTTGTAGAAGCATCTTTTGATATTGCTGCGATGGCATGCAAAGATTTGAAAATAATTCCGAAGGATGATTATACAAATGTCGACCTGCTATTTGAAAAAAAGATCATTAATAAAAGCTTAAAAAATGCTCTTTCTGAGTCTAATGGTTTGAGGAACAGGCTCGTCCACCGCTATAATGGGTTAGATGATTCATTGGCATTTGATTCAATCATGGGGCATTTAACAGCAATTTCGGGTTTTTCAGAGGTAATTGAAATATGGTTGAAATCGAACCTGTAAGGAAAGACTTTTTTTTCATGTCTTTGCGAGAAGATATTCTTGCTATCCTGCTTTATGGGTCAGTAGCAAAAGGCGAGGATATGCCGCAAAGCGATATTGATATTTGTATAGTTGCACCTTCATGTAAAGAGAAGAAGAGTTTATTGAACGAAATATACAGGAAACTGGATGTATTTTCAAAAAAATACGATGTTAGATTTTTTGAAGAGCTGCCGCTTTATATTCAGATCAATGTCATAAAAAATAACAGGATAATATATTCAAAAGATGTTTATGAATTATATGAGTACTTCTATTATTTCAGGAAGCTCTGGGAAGATCAGGCAATGAGACAAACGATAACCGCCGCAGAAATGGCTGAAATTCTGGATTGAAGATAGAAATCTTACGAAAAGCATGGTTCCAGATGAGAATTTATGGGAAGCTCACAAGAAACGCAAATGACTGAACAATGCCCTGTCTGTGGAGGACAGTTAAAAAAGGATAAAATCCGGGAAGAGGTATGGGTAGAGGGCAAGCTGCTGGTTATTGATAACCTGCCAGCAAAAGTATGTGTGCATTGCGGCGAGTCCATAGTGGATTATCCCACCATGAAAAAAATCGAGAACATAATTGAAAAATTCAAGCATAAAGAGATTGTCGGCACTAAATTTACAGCGTATGAAATAGATGCAAAGGCGGCGGCGCTGGCGTAAGTGACCAACGGGAGCGGGTGTATACACGCTGTCGTATGATGTACTAGGTCGGTGCTTTTCAATGCCCGCTCTCTTTATTGTATGCATGTTCATGGCGTGCTTTTATATCTTCAATCGTTAGCGAAGATAAAACATTATCATACTTTTCAAGCAACATACGCCCAGATATCGGATTTTCAGGATCACCTACCAATAAGTCTTTATTAGGCATATCCCATCCATCTGGACTTCGGTTTGAGCATACAGGTATCCCTTTTTTACCCTTCTTCTCCATTTTTGAGCTTGGCATTCTTGCATTTGCCAAATCGTTTTTTAAATCAGAAATTTTTTCGTAGAAATTCTCAGAAAAACATTCCTTTGCTTGACACATGGTTCTGATAACTTCATATGCTCCTAATGTCCAAAACCACATCAAAGTTGAAGCATGCCCTATTGGACTACTATCAATTGGATTATTTGTAAAACCTTTATCAAGATTTTCAATAATTTCATCTGATACTGATAAAAGAAGGTTATTCCGACCAGATAAATAAAATGAAAATGCAATCAACGGTTCTCGTGCTAATATCTCTCCCTCGGTGGGATTTATCAAACATTTTATTCGTTTGTCTTTTTTTGTAGTTTTATCCGTGCCCATTCTTAACGCCTCGATTTTTGCACTGGTTTAAGATATACTTAAGGATGCACATACCCCTATCGTCTTCAGTCACAAACCCCGTACTTAGTACGAGGCCTGAATATACTGTTTGGAGACACACAGGATTATTCCCTGCTATACTCGTATGTATTATGAACCGAAGGCATTTCCACCATGTGTTACATCAGCCTTGCCGGCAATTTCTGCTTAGCCAGCAAATCCCCGAAATCCTCGGCACTTCGGATAACATCAGCTTCCCCATCCTTCACCAGCACCTCGGCGCATCTTGGTCTTCCATTATACTGGCTGCTCATGCTGAATCCGTACGCACCGGCATCAAGAAGGGCTATCAGGTCGCCCTTTTCCACATGCGGAAGTTCCCTGTCCTTTGCGAAAATGTCCCCGGTCTCGCATATCGGGCCAACTATTGTATAGGTGTCGTCGGAAGGTGAAGCTGCCTTGTTCGCAACGACAGCGTAATGATATGAATCGTACATCGTGGGACGTACAAGGAGATTAAAACCTGCATCTACACCCACAAAATTCTTTGCTGCTTTCTTTACAGTATTAACACGGGTGAGAAGAATAGTGGTATCAGCTACGATATAGCGCCCAGGCTCGATTATGAGTTTCGGCGCGATTCCAAGTGCCTCAGTTCTTTCCCTGAATACCGGAAGAATGGCGTTTGCATGGTCATAAGGCGTCGGTGCGCTTTCATCCTTCTTATATGGAATCCCGAGTCCGGAGCCGAAGTCAACAAATTTTAATTCGATACCGAGTGCCGTCACCTTCTCCACAAGATCCATCATTTTCTCAGCCATTTCTTTGAACGGCGCCGTATCCAGTATCTGCGAACCGATGTGGCAGTGTATACCGGCGGGTGAGATTCCAGGAAGCTCTTTTGCTTCTCCATAGATATTTACAACATCCCCGGCAGGTATTCCGAATTTGGAAGTCCGAAGTCCCGTGGATATCTTGGGATGAGTATTCGGGGAAACATCAGGATTTACACGAAATGCGATTTCTATGGTTTTTTCCCGGTGTTGCGCAATCTCAGAAAGGGTATGAAGCTCATCTCTTGAATCCACGGACACTTTCACACCGATATCCACTGCTTTTTGAAGTTCAAAATTTGTTTTGGAATTGCCGTTAAAGAGGATTTTCTCACGCGGGATACCGGCAAGGAGCGCCATATAAAGCTCGCCGTAGCTGAAAACATCAGCACCTGCACCTTCCCTTGCAAGCATCCGCAGGATGGCAAAGCTTCCGTTGGCTTTAGCCGCATAATATATATCGGCGTCGGGGAATGCTTTCCTGTAAACAGAGAAATTATCGACAACACGGGACTCATTGGTAACATATAGCGGAGTGCCATACCGCTCTGCAAGCTCTGTGGCGTCAACTCCCCCTATTACCAGGTGATTATTCCTGATTTCAAGATGATTTTTTATCGTGAACATAGGTGCACAATTAACTGTTATCATATTATAGTTTTCACATCATGGAAATCTCACCGATTTTATTCTTTCACACATCTTTCACATGAGCCTTAATAAATATGTGAAAACAACTCAATACCTATGGCACCAAAAAATTGTTGGGAACTTAAGAAATGCGGAAGAGAGCAAGGCGGAATAAAAGTTAAAGAAATGGGCGTATGCCCGGCATATCCCAGCCATGGAAGAGACTGCTGGATGGTTGCAGGGACATTCTGCGGAGGCAAAGTCCAGGGATCGTTTGCCCAGAAACATGCTACATGCATGGTCTGCGATTGGTATAAATCCGTTAAGGCGTAATCTTCACGGCGCTAAATTACAGCCGCTGCAATAAAAGCAACAGGATGGAAACCTCATCATATTGTTTTTCTGACAATCCGTACATTGGCTCCTTCAATCTCGTATTCAAGATATCGACCTGAGGGTGCCAAATACATTCCCGAAAAATCCGTGCTGCATTCGGTCTCAGAAGTAGTGTTTTGCCTGGTCTCATTTTTCCAGTCAAATTTTAGTATCCCGAAATGCTGGCTGAATATTATATGGTCGACTCTATCCCCAATAGTTATGACTGCGTTAAACAACTGATTTTTTATCAGGTCTATGGTTTCTGGTGAATATGGCCAGGCAGTGAAATTATAAACCAAAATATGCCCGTACAATTTCGCCAAATTATTCCAGGTTTTGACCGCTTTAATGGTTTCTTTCTCCCCCCACAGGTCCATTATGGTAGAGAGCGACCCAAATACAATTGTACTTGGCGAAAATTCCTCCAAGATGTTTATTATTGTATTATTGAACTCTTCGATATTATAAGGGTTTGAGATCACATATTTTTCTTTTGACGGGTTTCCAATCAATGGATTATAGCAATCAACAAAGAATAGGTAATCTATATTTAGCTCATAACAGGTGTTGATATCCTTAATCTTGTCCCTGATATTATCAGGACTTATACTTGACACCACAAAAATGCCGGTACCACCATTCTTAAGAGTATTATAAACTGTTTGTAACCCGAAAATCTCACCATCTACACCGGGCTGGATATAATAGGCAAGGCTTTTGCCTTCAGGTATGCCTCCTGCTAACAATTCATCCATTTTAGATATCCCGGTTTTTATCATAATTTTCCTTTGCCATTCCTGCCATCATTTTTATGGTAACTAATCCATCACTTGTTCAAGTTTTGATTTTGCCACTCTGATAGGAATGTGGTTTTTCAGAGATGCCACCATAAACTCTAATCCTCACTTTTTAACATATAAATATCGACAGTTTTAGACGGTTTTTTGAGTTTTTAAAGTTTATGATAGTTTTCTATGGTTTATTATTCACTATAGATATCTATTTTTAAAATATAAGTTCTATTAATTAAAATTATTCAGTTTACATGCTAAATAATAGAGAGAACTGGGTTTAATGGGTTAGCCTATGCAATATAACAAGTTATCACACGGTTATCACAAATCTGTTTATATGGATATTATACTATGTACAAATGGATACAATGCCAATAAATGGGCAAATTAACAAATTACACGATAAATGTATTACTTAACATTAGATATATAATTTCAGAATAAAAACAATTAAGGTTCCTGATACCATGAGTAAACGAACAATAGCCACAGTAGGTGTTTTTTTATTATTCGCAAACATAAATGTTGCCCAAGCTGTCAACGGCACAAGTAACGGGATTGACATCAGCGGGACAATTGTAAGGTTAATATCTTTCCTACTTGGCATGTGCGGTGCGACTTATCTTGCGGCAGGATTATGGCAGAGAGCGGAAAAAGGGTCTGAGACCTGGAAATACCTTTCGATTTCCATGGTTTTGTTCGTCTTCTGGAATGTCATAATGGCTTTTGGTATTTTGCTTGATGTGCTGACAGCGCAAAGAGCCGAGCATGAAATTGCCATATCAGTGGATGCCCTGAATACTTATTATGCGATTGTTAGGATTCTTGACCCGGTTATAGAGGTAATTGTATTCGTAATACTTCTTTTCGGGCTTCGAAAGATTATAAATGCGATGCGTAACGAGCCGTGGAGCGTTTTCAGCAAGGAGGATTCAGATGAGTGAAGAATTCTTTGTTGTCCTGAATTCCATTGCTTCCATGATAGTAATGGTTTGCAGTGTCCTTTCCTTTCATCTACTTGTCGGGATTTCAAGAGAACTGAAAGGCTTAAAGACGATGGACTTGATGTGGAAGAATTTCATTATCATGGCCAATCTTTTCATATTGCTGGGTATTACAAGGGCGGTCGGCTCTATCGGGACTATTATTTTTGAAGGGTTTTATCCTGTTTTTGAGGCTTTACTTTCGGTGACCTTGATTCTGTTTTTTGTGTTCGCGATACTGTTATCCATATCGATTGAGGAGATAACGGAATAATATGGCCGGCAAGATTTTATCCGAGGAAGAAAGGCGGCACATGCTTGAAAAGCTTGAAAGTAAAATAGTTGCAACCCGCTTCATGACTCTAAAATACATTTCCTCTTCGATAAACCAGGATAAGGTAGATTTTGCAAAAATGGATATGGAAATGCCTGATTTTACCAAGAGTCTTGTCAGGATTATCGAGGTGCAGGCAGAGAAAGACCCTGAGGAAATGGTAAAGCGTGAGGCCGGCGTGTGCCTTGAGAACCTGAAAAAGAAACTCAATCCGACGCTGATGCACGATGTGCCCATGTGCACTTCATGCGGGGAACGCGTAGTAGTTTCGTACAGGTTCTGTACCAAATGCGGGATTGAGTTAAAGAGCCAGAAATGGGCTTCGACCTATAAGTTTTGCGAAAAATGCCAGAATTTGATAGACCCGAAATGGAATAACTGTTCATATTGCGGCAGCCAATTGATAAAGAAAGTGGAAGTTGCCAAGACCTGTTCATTCTGCAAGAAAAATATCGAGCCGAGCTGGCTCATATGCCCGTATTGCGGCTCCAAACTAAAACTTGTTGCAGGTATCTGAAAACATCATAGGATTATAATTCTGACTGTTTAAATCAGAATCTATCTTACAGACCTGTGTCGGTCAGCCCTTAATACTAAAACATATATGCAGAGTAACAATCCCCCGGCTGCATACAGAATAAGCATTGTCAACGAATAATATTCATAAAAAAATATGGCAACACTGGTGCCTATAGTCATGGCAATAGGAAGTAACAAACTCAGGATTGTAATATTTTTGGATACCATATTTGGTCTTCCTTATACCAAACAGCTTCTCAAGGATAAAACTACTGTTGTGAATAAGTGTGATACATGATTTAATGAAGTTTTCATTATTCATTTTTCACTATTCACACAAATTTCACAACTTCGTTTATATTGAGGTGAACCATAGAACATTTTGCGCGCTAAAAGGACGTTTTTATGTCTATAAGAAAAAATATATCATTAGAAACAGGGCATCTCCAGAAACTGGAGCCGCTTGTCCGAAAACATAACGGGAATTTCAGCGCTGCGATGCGTGAAATAATAGACCTTATAGATATAATGACAAAAGATCCTGAGGCTGTGAATAAACTTATAGACGGGTTAAAAACAGACTACAACTTCACAGAAACAATTGTTTACTGGCTGATCAAACAGGCCCGCGGCCGGCTGATAGATACTGAACATCTCAACAGCATTATTGATCCTGCAAAAATAGTGATGCTCTCCGACCTTGAGCGGTATCTTGATGATATGACGGCAGGTGTGAGCTGGCAAACGAATATAAAAATAGATGATTACGATGATAACGTTCATCCATCGCATGTGAAAGTCACGCTTTCCGGGAATAGCCTCTACAAGATGGAATTTCTCGGTGGATTGATAGCTTCTTATTTGATCACATATAAAAAGCAGGAAATCGTATCCTTGAAAAAGATATCCAACAAGATCACCATTAATTTTAAAAAACAGGCGAATGCGAATCTTGCCAGGCAATCTCTTGTTAATTATTTTGGGGATATGGATGATATAGCCTGTGAAATTTCGAAAAAACAAGAATTCTGGAAATGCATTGTCAATCTCTATAAACAGACCAATTATAACATGGTAACCATTCCAAAAAATTATTACAATGAACTTTTAATAGGAAAGGAAGCGCCAAGCTATCTCACGGCGCCTATAGAAGCGATTCATAAGATCCCGATACGTGATATACCGCTGGAAACTCTTATCCCGACCATGAAATCGGTGTATGAATTCATGGGGATTGTAGAGAGAATCGACGTGAACGAGAATACTTTGTACATATATCACGGGAATACGGATGTGCGGGCTATAAATGCAATCGAAAAAATCCTTTTGAATGTGCTTAATTCCAACGGAACCAAATATAAATCACGGTGCTCTGAAAACCTGATAGTGATGAGTCCTGTAATACAGAAGAATGAAGCTCAGGCTGAAAATTTAGAATAATTATTACTAAGTGATTTTCTTTACGTGAATTGATACCATAGGGAAGCAGTAACTTTAGAGAAATCAGAACCTGAATATATCCATCGAGTTGAATTTAAACCAAAAGGATTTATGTAAAAAGAAAGGATGGTGGTGTGCTTAGGTGAAAACACAAAACTAATATTTGGATAGGATTAGTAACCCACCATCAATATTATCGATATGAGTTATGATATATATCGTTGACCACGGTTATCATTTTAGAGAATAGATTTAGACAGTTATGATAATATAAAATTCATTATAATAACATTAATCGAAAAATTGGGCGTCTATCCTGATTAAGACTCACCGCTAATAATTGTATTAAGACATGTGCTCGTAGCACATGTTACTACTAGCCAAAGCTATTTATAGATTTGAATATTATGTTCATACGTACGGAAAAAATGCCTAAGAAGTATATTGGATAGATAGGTATTTTTATCTTTTAGTTCAGACCAAAACGGGGAAAACGGGAAAAACGACTGGACAGTTTAATACATAGATGGGAAACCGGGAACAAAGGATAGGAGATGAATAAATGACTATTAGTGACATTCATATACAATTGTCACTTTCAAACAAGTTGGCTCTGCATATCATGGAAAGAGCAACTGAGAGATTAAGATTATTACCCCGTCCCTCTTGTTGGGAAGACTCGCACAAATCTGAGATTATAACAGGGAATGCTTTTTAGTGATATTATGCCCGATAATCAATTGCATAGGGACGCGCAATCGACAAACGGCGTAGGTGACTTTTTAGAAATTTTGGGAAACAAGTATATAGACGAGATTTTAAGTTTGACGTCGATTAAAGAGTGTTCGGCACTTGAATTGAGCAAGGAACTAAACATACCTTTAGCAACTGTTTACAGGAAACTCAAGCTTCTCGAAAACTCTGAGTTGGTAGAAAATGTTAAAACTATTATAAATCTCTCGGGTAACGAAGAAAAGTACTATCGATGTCTGGTCAATGAAGCCACAGTGAGCTTTAATGATGGGAAGTTTTCCATCGATCTTAAGAGAATGGATCACATAAATAAGATTTTAAGGGTATGGCAAAGGTTCAGCAAATCGAAATGAAAAGAATCTAAAATATCAGTCTGACTGGATGCCGGCACCGATACCAGCATGGGAATGGCACATGATACATTGAATTTGTGTATGTGCCCAAATTGGTGAAATTTTTATGTTATCAATCTGGGAAATATTGCTGGGAATTAATTCACCTTCTGCGGTCATAGGCGGCAGTATATTAAAATGGCAAACAGCGCACATTTTCACCTGTTTTGGTGTGTATTCTGTAGATGTAGGCGCAATATCATGGGTGAAGTAGACGCCGCTAACAGCCATGTTCATTCCCAAAGCAGTTGACGCCGCATGACATAACCCCATTTCCGACTTTCCACAAGTATCTCTTCCTATTTTATCGTCATAAAATACCCCCTGTGCAGGTGACAGTGCGCTTAATTCTCCCCACATCTCTTTGAAGCTTCTTACGTCATTTGATGTGAGGGAATATGTGATTTTCAATGAACCGTTTCCATTGTATAAAGCTGAAACCTGGTCTGCAGAACCATCAAGTATTATACCAGTACTGTTGGTCGTGTAATCAGTATCGCTTATCAACTTCATTCCAGATGCGAGCCCGGAGGTGCCTGGATTTTGCACTGTGATAGTTGGGTTTGTGGTGGCTGTACCAAGTCGTATAAACTGGGTTGAAAAACTATTGGCAGTGACAGGAAGATCATACTGTGTAGAAATGTTTGTTCTCGATATTACTATGTCGTTGAAAGTCAGTCTATGGTTATCGTCCCCGCTCACATTTTGCAACAGATTGTAACCATTGACATAGACCTTTTCACGAATATACCATGTGTTATGACACATCATACAACCGTAGCTATCGGCTTCTTCTTTAGTAAGACCGGTTGTATTCGGAGCAGAAATTTTTTCGGCAATTTCGTAGATATCATGCGAGAAATGAGCTAAGTGCGTGGTCGCATTCATTTCAGCAGCCTGTTCAGGGTGGCACTCCGCGCAGTGAACGGGTTCTACGATAGTGTGCACCGGTGTGAATGTACCAATGCCCATCAAAGCAAGAGCCACACATGCGGCGAAAAATAACGTAGCTATGTTCCACTTATCTGTGTTCTTTTTAATCATTCTTATCACCCCTGCCCCTTTTAAAATAGGCCAATTTGTGCCAGGTTTACACTGTTAAAACTGGAATCTTCTATTCCATCTCCATATAATAGATATGTTTCTGGGAGTATATTACTTTGCTTTGCCTTTCTCCACGTATTGTATAGTCCCAAAACCTTGCTTTAAATGTCCATCTTCCTTGCATGGAAAAACTAAATAAATGCACGAAAATCATCAGATGAGTCCTTCATAATGCTATAAGCGAAGCCAAAATTAATCAATGGTTAGAGCAATGAACCTTTTATCTAATAATAAAGGATATTAAGTAGACAAAAGATATGGGGAAAACTTTGAAGACCGAAAGTAAATATCATTCATGGCATAATATATTACAGGGTGCACTTTATTTTATGGCATTTTTGACATTTGGTCTTGGAGATGCTATTACCTGTTCGTGGCTGATTGAGCAGCGGGGCATCGAATATGAAGCCAATTCTATAGTTAGATTTATAATTTACAATTATAGTCTTTCAAGCTATATTGAGTTGAAAATAATTTTTACATTAGCGCTTTTATCTATTAGTTTTCTGATACAAAGAAGTTCATATGAATCTGTTTATTGGATAATTAATGCCTTTCTTGCTTCATTAATTATTGGAGGAACATTAGCAATTATTCTCAATATCCAGGTAACGGCGTATGAAACACCGTTTCTAACGCCGGAACAGGTAGTATTCATATTTATAATCTCACTCTTTATATTAACAAGAATCGGAGAAGAAATCGATGAAAGGCAAATCCAAAACTAAGGGCTTATGTTGATTGTTTTTAAAATTATCTGAATTAGGTGGGTGGCTATTTTGGCAAGCTGAGAAATGCCAAAGAAATTAAAGCAAATCCATATAATGCTATTTTCCCTTTTATTAGGCTGATATACGATTTTACTCTCCTAAAATAACCCCATTTTTAACAAGGTTCTCCCAAACAATAAAGGTTACTGAGATGCCTGAGGTGTTGAAGAAATATTTCCGGAAAAGTGGATAAGGCCAATTGGTGTATTTTTTTCAACATGATAATTATCATTTTCATCATTCTCAATAATGATTCTCATTAATAAGAACCGGTTATACCTTTTATTATATAATATGTATAAATTAACACCTAGGATGCAACGAAGATTATCTTACATCTTCTGGTTGTAAGGAAAGATGGGTGCAGACTGGCTCGCCCTGTTACTCTTTCCAAAGGATAGGGAAAAACGGACAGGATTTAAAAGCCAGAAACTTGGGACTAGCAGAAACTGATGCTAAGAGATGTTCTAAAATGGAAGCCAAAAAAGATCATAAAATAGACGAAGTGGCTCTTGCAAAGGCAGTAAAACTGATGTTTGGTAATATGAAGAGTGGGCGTACTGTATACCTCTCTTTTTCGAGGATGAACTTTCGCGCTTTGATTTTTACTATCGCTATGAGTGTAATAGCAAATATTGTCCTGATTGATTTGCTAATACGTGCTCCGATAATAGTAGAGAAAACAACTACATTATTGTATTTAATTCAATTTTCTTTATCAGCTGTGGCTATAATTGCTGGATTATGGTTATTCTTTAAAGGTATTAATCTAGAGGTTGACAGATGAGCATTTTATCACAATTTATTACAATCATAAGGTTAATATATTTTAGATGTAAAATCTAAAAATAGGATAGGAACCTTGGATCCAGGAGAAAACCTGGTGAAAAAACACAAATAAAAACTCCGCATAAAAGCGGAGGGGGAAAAGAAATACATGAGAAAAATAAACAGACAGGACGTACTTAAAATTGTATTAGTCCTGGCATTAGTAGGCGGGGTTGGAATGTCAATGGCCGCAGTAGGCAGATTCACTCCAACACACGCTATTGTAGAACCGGTCTATTGTGGCTCATGCCATCCAGACCAGGTTATTGAATTGAATGCGACTACACACCTGCCCCATTTTTCAGGAGCGGTATATGCTCAGGCAGAAAAGATGGAAGCAGGTGGAGCCACTACGGTAACACAGGCAGAAGCAATCTCTGGTGGATGCATGATGTGTCACAACACATGGAATAACAGAGATAAAATATTCGTAACAGGATACAACCTCACAACCGATAACAATCAGACTAAGCTTTCTTACAATGACATCACGTTTACGAGTACCAATGCATCATCGCGGTTTGATGTTCTTGTAACAAACACAACTCAGGTTATCAGACTTGGCACAGGCGTATCAAGTATCAAAGTTACAGTTCAAGACCCAGGAACTTCGGGAGTAGCTGCTGGTACAGTCCTAAGCGCTGGTGGTTCGGATTATACTGCAACTGCAACTGGAATAACTCTTGTGGCATCAACTAATATAACTGCCCTCAATGGCACAGGTGCACTGAAGATAACCTATAATGTCCCTGGAACAGGCACAGACCTTAAAACATTATGGGGCGATTTGAGTGCATTATCACCAAGGCCAGGATATTTCAACGATGATACGACTGGTTCGGCAAGCTGTGCAAATCCCGAGAAGGGCGTTTGCCATGTAGTTGAAATAGCAGTTGGAAAGAATACTATGAACACGATGCTTGAAAACCAGGCAGGCGGTGCAGGTGTTCAGAAAGGAAGTGGAAACGGTATCTATTTCCAGCATGAAATGTCGTACACAAGTGCGGAATATGCCGCAAAACAGGTGAAACTCTGTGGTGTATGTCACGTCAATAAACTGCCTCCTATGGATGCTAATGGCGAACCAATCAGACAGGATGTAGCTGGTGCAAGACTCGTCAGAGTGGATCATGGAACAAACTTGATTGATACCCAGAATCTTACACAGACCTCATCCGAATGGGCGCATAGACAGGTTCAGTGTATCAGATGCCACAGCCATGCAGGTATCAGTGATATGAACGGCATAACGGGTGTAAGGAGTCCGTAAATGGAAATGGGTAATCCCATTTCTTTTCTTTTTTTTTAAAAACCGGCATATATTTATAGAAGGACGAAAATACAGAAATATGGATAGGTTAGATGTATATGAAAAATAAAGCAGCATTATTCCCAACGATTTTTGCCATTGTAATGGCAATTGCAGGATTAGGAATACCAATACCCGGGACTACAGGGGGTACCCCCTGGCTGACAGCGATTCATTCACAAACCATGCCAGACGGGCAGGTTGTTAATGTTGATAACATAGCTTTCTTTTTATGGGGGCACCAATATACGGTTGTGGGTCAGACGACTCAGAATACTTTTACTCCATATGATTGGAGAGATTTCCCGTTCTATAGTATGATACTGATACTCCTCGCAGCAATAGCTGGTGTTCTATCTATTATAGTAAGCAGGAGTACCAATATAACAATAAGAGGTAAAGAAATCAAAACAAGAATTCCGGGAGATATTGGTACAACATTTATTGGCAGGGATATTAGAATAGGAACTTCTATGCTGATACTTGTTATGGCTACACTATTGATGGTTGCAGGTACGATTTATCTTGACTATTCAGCTAGAATGACAATAATCCCCATACTCCAACAAAACAACTATATAATTAACACTGGTTATGGATTCCAGTTCATGGAGATAGGTGTCATAGGATTTGTTTTGTCAGTTGTAATGACCCGTATCAATACAAAGATGGTACAGAAAGCAGAGAAAGAAGACGCAGAAGAAGTTGAAGAAGATATTGAATAAGATACTGAGAAACGTTGAAACTAGCTGAACTATGCAAATAGAACCGATACTCAGAAAAAGTAGAGGCTATCTATATTATGTTAAAGCGATTAAAGATTGTATTATCGATAGTCTTATGCATCCTGATTCTCTATGTAATGGTGACTGTCGCCTCGATTGGAAGGTTCAGCAATACGCACGCGATAGTTAGAGAATCAAATTGTACAGCCTGCCATATCCAATCTTTAACAGACCTTAATGAAAGCCGTCATATAGGGGCTCATGCTGTGAATGTGGGCAATAAGCAGTCAATGACAATTGACTATTATTTTAATATGGCTCAGTCAGCCGATATTAATGGTGTGTGCCTATCATGCCATAATGGCAGAAGAAAGTCATTTGGTATGATAGATCCTTATATTTACAACATATCCGGTAACAATTCTTTGGCAATCAATGGGATTGTATTCTGGAATCCTGACTGGGAAACAAATCTTACCAACGGCACAGCGAATGAAACTATTAATGTAACTATTGGAGTGTGGGATGTATATTCAGAAAATGCTTCAGTTGCTGTTGATGCAACGATACAATTAATGAACTTTTCCGGGCAGCAAGATCCGGGTAATATGTCAACAAATGTTATGCAGAGCCTTTATAAGAACCAGGCCCTTACATTCACAAGGCAGAATGTTTATCCAGACTATTTTAAACTATATATAAGCCTGAGCGGCGACTGGCAATCTGCATTAATATATACATATGTAGATAATTACCCTATGGTGATAATAAATGCATCCGATGGTTCATCAATCAACTATTATTCATTGCCTGCAGACTTACCTTTACAATACTCATATTTGAATTTATTTCATACCCAGGGAAATTATACTGTAAAAAGGATGGATAGGGTAATACAGGATTTCAGTGATGCGTCTGTTGTATCAATATCATCAAATGAATTAATGGAAGACTATATCGGAAATAATTCCGGATATACTTGTGGCACCCCGGCTGCGATGTGCCATGTAAATGACAGAATAACATACATGGGACAGATGTTTGGACTTAAATATGGTAGGTATTATGCCCACGAAATGGATTATGTTACGACAAAAACTTGCAAGACTTGCCATATATAAAAATTTGGTAATTGTCCTGTTAATGATAGTGGTTTTTGATACATCTTATTTCTCAGGATACCTTGGAAGAAATAGTGAAAATATAAAGAATGATTCTATTACAGAAGATATTTCTTCCATAGTTAATTATACATCTGCTAATGAGACTCTTCTTAATGATACATCTTTCAAGCAGAGTTGTTCCAATTGTCATAATTCGAATACAACATATTCAGGGGTTAATAGAGAATGGTGTGCCCGATGTCATGCCTCTGATCATGCACTCCCAAGCGGAGAACCTTCAAGATACAATGATCAGGGAACAAACACAATTCATAAAGAACATACAGGGAAAATGGGCACAAGAGGTTGTGAATCATGCCACGGTGTCCTTGCATGTAAAAGCTGTCATGGCGGGCACAGCGGTATAATTGATATTAATACATCAAGAAATTGCCAGAATTGCCATGGAGGTTTACTCCAGCCTAATGGGCATAACGAAGAGAGAGATACATTCAAAAAAGGTTCTCATAACTGGATGATTAGATGTGATACTTGCCATGCAGGAACCAATCTGAAATTTAAAGAACTTGCAATGTATGATGGAACGGCTAGTTCGCAGATGTGCGGCAATTGTCATTCAAAAGAGTATAAAGATCCCTCACATTATGTAATTCAAAATGGAATAGAAAAACAAAAGTGTATTGATTGCCACAATCCACATAGTCCGGCGGGAACGAACTTTTCATTCGATATTATCCCATCAGCACAAAATGAAATAGATAACATATCTCAATTTCTAAAAGACCGTACGATATTTGTGGGACTATTTCTCTTGATGATGATATCGTCAGTATTTGAATATGCATTTAAGCCAAAGAAAGGACATGTTATACTGGCAAAACATTTAAAGATAGAACATGATAAATCCAAAGCCAGGACAATAAAAATATCCCTATCTCAGCCATTTGATTCTGCCATACTGAATACTGTAAATGATATAATAAATAAAAATAATGCAAAGAGTGTTGGGATATCTGCAGGAAATGATGAAGCAATAATATTTATAAGCAGAGATAAAAAAGATAAAGACAGGAACATAATAAAAGAAATAAGGTCTATCCCCGGAATATCAAAGGCGGAATACAGTAAAGAATTTGAGATAAGGTAGGGGTAGATATTATGAATTACTACATAAAGCAAATCAGAAATATAGGAACAAAGAAAATTAGAAATACTGGCATAGTAATTGTCGCAATAATAATCCCCATATTTCTGGCTAGTGTATTCATATCTGGAGAATCCGGGAAAAATAATAATATACAGCTACAAGCCGAATTAAATGCGATGTTAGGGGGCAGGCAGCCTCTCGATTGTACTAAATGCCACACTGCCGGGCAATCTCCTGTTAATGCCAATGATACGATAAATATTTCGTCGTCTTGTTATAAATGTCATAGGGAAGATATTAAATTTTTAGTTAATATCTCTAAAGAGATACATATCTATCACGAAGGAAATATAAAAGCACTACCATCTATAGGCATGTCAGAATATACGGCAAGGCACAAAGAAACATATGATAATAATTGTAATAGTTGTCATGCCTGGAGGTCTGACAGGACACCGGAATGCACCCGTTGTCATGAAGGAGGACATATAGAATCAAAAAAGGGTACAGATTGTGGACTTTGCCATGGTTCTTTAGACAACCTCTTTAGGCATGAGACTATCAGGCTTGAAATACATAATATATTTGAAAACAAGTCTTGCAGGATGTGTCACTCACAAGATAAAATATCGTTAGAGTTGGCCAATGGTCAAAAAGTACCTATTACCCAGGCAAGCAATTTATGCAAACAATGTCATTCTGGGACTTATAAAGATTGGCTGAATGGGAATCATATTTCTGGGGTTGAATGTGTCATATGCCATGATCCGCATTCTCCGCGAAATATAAATCAGACAATACTTGGGATTGCAGGAAAGATAACCGCAGAAAAGAAAGTAGGGCCGACACCTACTCCTGACTCCAATAATGATGAAAAAGCAGCAGCCTTAATAAAGAACTATAGAAATGATTATGAAAATGTACAACAATAATCTATTAATCATATCCTTGGCGATATTCATATTATTGATATTCATATTATTGATGCCGGTAGATGTGGTCATACCATATCAGAAATCAGAACAATATGAAGAAGAATATAAAATAGTAGAACCACGTGTGGTGCAAGTTGCAGATTATGTCATTACAAATGTCACTATAAATGAATCATTTACAGACGTAAGAAATATTCCAGAGGAACTACAGTACACTTCTTATTTGAAAACCTGTAAAAAGGATATATCATTTCTATCAGAAAATTTTAGATATAAAGATTGGGGAAGTTATTATTTGATACCGTATGGGGACCAATCTTATTTTTCCGGTTATATGAAAGGAAAACTTTTTTCAAATGACATATCCACATTTAATACAGGATTAAAATCCGGTCATGTATACAATATTCTTATGAATGACAATACTGAAAGAATATTGAATCAGGGAGATTATTTGTCTTTGGTCGGATATTCACTTCAGGTAAATGCTATTGATAAAGAACCAAAAAATGTATCGAGCCGTTCGTGTTGGTCTGGTGGTCATTACGAGGGAACGGAAGATGAATTAAATAACGGAGGTGGATGCACATATTCATATAAATTGATAAGAAGCGCCACTATCTCTCTATTAGACAATAACATAATAAATACCCGGACAATTGAAGGAGAAACCGATTTCACTTATGAGAAAAAACTGGATGGTGGAGAAACGATTCCGATGATAATTATCCATATAAGTAACGTATCTGAAAATAATGTTACGATTGATGGGGTATTTCAGATTTCCAGCAATTATGTACAATTACCCCCTCTTGGTTCAGAGGTAACCGTTACAATAGAAAACACGGATACTGTGCCCGGAACATTTGGAATATGGGAGGGTTTTTCCATGGAAAATGATACAAAAATTGGCAGATTTGATGAGGGCTCCCTCCTGCCATCTGAATCTAAGGATTTTACATATACCACAGATAAAAATGTTACAGATTGTGAGTTTTATACATATCCAACGTCAAAAAAGACAAAAGAAGAAAATTTTACGAATTTTCAAGATGTGATAAAACAAAAGAGAGGAGTAGCGTATCGAAACGTAACGCAATATGTTGATGTTATAAAGAAACGTCCTGCTGTGCATAATGTATCCGGCTATGAACAGAAAAGAATGTACCTATTTCAAAAGATTTTAGGTTTTAGAATCAGGTTTTTTTCGAATTATCTTTTCGATAACACAATCCTTAATATGGTTAACGTATAAAATTTACATATGGCAAAAGTTGAAGTTCTTCTTGCGACCGATGGGTCTGAGTCAGCTAAAAAAGCGGAAATTGCAGCATTAAAAATCACAAAATCATATAATATCAGGATGGCGGCGCTTTTTGTTGTGAATGTTCCTTCCACATCCGAACGGGATGAATTGATAAAATATGGTGAAAAAGTTCTTGACGAAGTGGTTGAAGACGGGAAAAAAATGGGTGTGGATGTCCAGAAAATCCTGAAGCTCGGAAGCCCTGCAGAAACTATTTTGAATGTGTCAAAAAGCCTCAAAGTTCATACAATCGTGATGGGTTCAGAAGGCAGGAAAGGAATAAAAAGAGTCCTTTTGGGAAGCGTTGCCGAGAACGTGGTGCGAAATGCTGAATGCACAGTACTTGTTGCAAGATAATTAATATGAAATTAAAATGGAGTGGGAAATATGAATTTCAAAAAAATTGAGATTTCAGCGGATTCAAGTCCTGAAGATATTGCGCCTTTTGCTCTCGCGATACATGAACTGCTGGGACTGCCTGTGACCATGAGGAGCCTGAATAAAAAGGGCGTCAGGATTGAAAAAGGAAAAATCCTTGATAATAATTATAGCGGTCCCGTGCTTGAAGCCGTATTAAAAGAGAATAAAACCATACGCATCATCCCGACCAGCGGGAAATACGCTGGCATTCCGGTAATAGTTGCACCTATCAGGAATAAGGAAGGATATGGCATAGCTGCGATAGGTGTCGTTGATATGGTGGGCACTGTGGACCTGGGTTATATCTTTGGCGATTATCCCGAGGTTGTAAAACAGGTGCAGGAATGCGTAAGGGCACGCGTGACCGTTCCTTGAAACCCTTAATCCGGGCTGCGAAAAAGGAGGACCTGGATGCCCTTTTGAATCTTGAAGAAATATGTTTCAAGGAAGAAAGATTTTTCAGGAAACAATTAAAGTATCTTTTACTTAGAGCCAGGTCAATTGTACTTGTTGCGGAGGATGGTGGCGTTATCGGGTCAATTCTCATTCTTTTGCGGGAAAATATCCACAACGCAAGGATATATTCATTAAACGTGCATCCTGCGCACAGGAGGCAGGGGATAGCGAGCTTGCTTATGGATAAAACCATTGGATTGCTAAAAGAAAAAGGAGTTACTAAAATAACCCTTGAAGTCGGTGTCAATAACAAACCTGCCCAGAATCTGTACGCTACGAAGGGTTTTGTTGTGGATAAAAAACTTTTCAATTATTACAAGAACGGGGATGATGCGCTTCATCTTTTCAGGAAATTATGAAACCAGCTCTTTGATTATTTTTTCATAAATGTCCGTATCCACGGAATCCTCATATCCATCATAGATGCTTGGGTTATCATTTATCTCGATGACCTTATATCCGCTGTCTATTTCTTTAACATCAAGACCATAGAGCCCATTGCCCACGCATTTTGAAAGTGATATGCAGATTTCTTTTAATTCCGGGTCAATAGATTCCCTCGGTAAGGCGATTGTATCTCCCCATACGTTCCTCCCGTTTATCTTTGACTTTACCTTCCAGCCCCCTTTTGGGATGCAGTATTTGCAAAGGTACAGCACTTCGTTCCTCAGGATTCCTACGCGCCAGTCAAAATCGGAGCGGATGTATTCCTGGAGAACCAGGACCTTTGCTTTCCTTAGCAAATGTTTTGTGAGATCGATAAATTCAGTTTCATTATTCGCCTTCTCGACATGCGATGAAAAACGGGTATATGGTGTTTTGATAATAACAGGGAATCCCAGGGTCTTGAATATCGTTTCAAGGGTCGTTGCCGCATAATCCCCGTAAAATAAGATGGATTTTGGCGCCGGAATATTATTTTTCAGGAACAGGTCGTGGAGTATTGCCTTGTTCGAGCATGTTCTTATCGAATGCGGGTCATCAATGACTTTAAGTCCGTTTTGTTCTGCAAGCCGCGAAACTATGTATGCCGAGCTGCTTGGGTCAGTCGTAGCTCTTATGAACAGCGCATCATAATCCCGGATTTTTGAAATATCATCCTTGAAGATGAATTCAAATGAATGCCCCATTGATTCTGCTATGGATTTGAATTTCAAAAGGGCTCTATGTTCGGAACTGTCCCTGAAATTATATGCTTCGACAAAACAGGCGATTTTCATGGAATATTACATTCTCTGTTTCATCTCATGCACTTTATTATGAACTATATCCCATTTCACTTCATTTTTTGTGGCCGGTTCGCAATGGTCTAATATAACCCCGCTATCATCTATCTGGACTATCAATTTACATATCGGGATATTGAATATCTCATAGAATTTTCTTGTGAACTCAGCAGTCTCTTCGCAGGTTGATTCCCCGAACAGCTGTATAATCTCATGCACTTCGCCGGTCAGGGGATGCAGTGAAACCGGGAACCGTGCATCGTAGCTCATTTTGTTAATCATTCCGGGAAGTCTTGAATTTGACTTTACCACTTTCATCGAGTTGTTGGTGAAAGGATTTACCGCGAATAACATTACCGGTGTGTCCATCTCGCCCTTAAGTTTTGTTACAAGCCTGTAACCGCTTGTGCGCAGGCCGTGCTTTTTTGCCTTCTCGATTAAAAGAGGGTTCCTGTACGCATCCATTATTTCTGTGCAATTCGGTGTGACTTCTACTCCATAGGTTTCAGCATGCGCAGATACATAATATCCCATCCGCAGGTAGCGGTAGTCATGGTTGATATTAAGTACGCTGTCGTGTACTGGTTGCCTTAAAAAAAGTAACGGATTAGAGTCGCTATCATCTTCGTCTTCACTGACTATAATCATTTTAGATATCAGTCCGTTGCTTAATCATTATAAGCCGAGTATAAATAACTAACGAGTGTGAAGGTGTTTTTCCATTGTAGAATTGTATTTTTCAAATCCTTTGCGCCACGACCGCCACATGGTCGCTGTGGAAAGGTTCTAAATCTATCAGTTCCATTACCTTGAAAAATCCCTCCAGTTTCTTAACCTCATTATCAATCACGTCCTCCGGTTTTCCAGTGGAATCAATGCTTCTTGACTTTATCATCAAAACGAGAATCCCCCCAGTTTTAAGGAACAGCTTTGCGTTCCTGATAGCGATCATTGCCTGTTCGCGCTGCGCAACGTCCTGGTAAATGAAATCGACCGGAGTGACCATATTCTTATATGAGTCAGGGCGCATCGCGTCCGAAAGGATAGGGATAAGGTTCATCCTGGGGATGCTCGCGCGGATAAGGTCATGCATCGCCCGCGGTGAGAATTCCACCGCGAAAACCACCCCATCAGAAGCAATGTCTGAAACATGACTTGCAGTGGTGCCGTTTGCGGCGCCAAGGTAAAGAACTTCGGAATCCTTTTTTATGGAAACTGACGACCCTTTTAATATTATGGAGGCAAGTTTGCTGCGGTGCGGGTCCCAGAAGCGGTATTCCACGTTTGCGATAGTTACGAGCTTCTCGCCGTAAACCTGTATTCCGGGTGTAAGGTTTCTTGTGACAAGCTTTTTTGAGCTCTCCTGTAACAGGATAAATACATTATCAGAAGCGGTTTTAATGAGTTCTATGTCATCCATATTCCTTTAAATTAGGCACAGCGTCTGGTATGAAAAAATCAACAACGAACTCGTACTAACTGATACGAACTCACGCCGTCGGAGTTCGTACGAGTTCGTATTAGTTCGCTGTTAATATTCATTTTGTTATTATTTTTCATTGCTGTCCACCCCTAGCCGATTTTGCGTGAGATATCAATCTGCGTTTATCTGCGGTTTATTTTTTTAAATTTCCTTAAGCAATCGCGCGATATCGCTCCCGACATCGGATGTGGTATTCGAGCCGCCCATATCGTAGGTTTTCACTTCATTATTGACGATATTTTGCTCGATGGCTTTGACGATTGCATCTGCAGCCTCTTTCTCGCCAATCTGGTCAAGCAACAGCGACCCTGCCCATATCGTGGCAATGGGATTCACCTTGTTCTGCCCCTTATACTTGGGCGCGCTTCCGTGTATCGGCTCGAACATGCTCGTCCCTTCAGGGTTTATATTCCCGCCCGGGGCAAGACCGAGGCCGCCCTGAATCATAGCCCCGAGGTCAGTTACGATGTCGCCAAACATATTCGGCGCAACAACCGTATCGAACCATTCGGGATTCTTGACAAACCACATCGTAATGGCATCCACGAAATTGAAATCGGTTTTGACATCAGGATATCCGGAAGCAATGGACGTGAATTCCTCGCGCCAGAATCCGTAGATATCGGAGAGCACATTCGCTTTGTCCACTGACGAGAGATGCTTTTTCCTGTCCTTTGCAAGCTCAAAAGCGTATTTGATGACCCTTTGTGTTCCTTCTTTACTGATAAGACCGAGCTGGTATCCGATTTCATCACTGTCAGAATTGATATCAAGCCCGAATTTTATATTGTACAGGTTTCGCGCCACTTCAAGCGTTTTCCTGCTCTTTCCCTTCTTCGCCCGCCCGCCGATACCGATATAGAAATCCTCGGTATTTTCACGGACGACCACGAAATCAATGTCCTTCGGCGTTTTATCCTTAAGAGGCGTCCATACGCCTTCAAGCAGTTTCACAGGCCGCAGGTTTACATATTCATCAAGATAAAAACGAATCGTGAGAAGAATACCCTTTTCAAGTACCCCCGGTTTAATCCTCTCATCGCCAATAGCCCCGAAATAAATCGCTTTGTATTGTGAAAGGTCTTTTAGCGTATCTTCAGAGATGAGTTCGCCTGTTTTGAGATAATGGTCTGCTCCGTGGGGATATTCGAGCCATTCGATATCGAAACCGAATCTTTCACCTGCGATGTCAAGAACCTTTCGTCCTTCCCTGATTATTTCAGGACCGATTCCATCGCCGGGGATTACGGGGATTTTATATTGTGTCATGTGTTGTCCTCTTTAGCCCCTTTGAATCTCTTTTGAGGTTATTAAATTAACGAAAGTATGGGCCTCTGGAGGCAACGTTTCGGGCAGGGTATATTTTTGTTATATTTCCGTCACCAAGAGTCAATTCTGGGATTCGGATAAGATTGAAACAGAACGGTAAATCAAAAAATCGCAGTATCAATCCATACTGGAAAAATACTGGATAAAAAATGAAAATACAGGAAATCCGGAATCATAGAACTTTTCGGATTCCATTACAATTTGATTTATGCCCTGACTAACTTCTTAATATCAAAAAGCGGTATGTGATAATCTCTAGATACATCAAGTTCGGCTTTCATCAATGCTTCGTGTTCGTTTATACCGCCATGTATGAATGCTTTCTTTTTCTTTGAGATAGCGGATAATACTTCAAATATATCCATTTTTTCCTCGCCTCCTTATGTCTAATACTATTTCTATAAATATAAAACTATTTGAGAATTAATAATAATGAAAATTTTTAATTATGATATATTCTATATTACTGTAAAATCCATTAATTATTGCCCATCCAGATAAGTTTATGTCACTTTGCAATTATTGATTGCCTATGTTAAAAGACGTCAAAGAAACTGCTTCCTGGGAAAGGGGCAAAGGCGAGTTCTCAGTTATTGAAGTTCCTGCTGTGATAGTGAGTATTGAAACCTTTGTGAATTTGCAGAAAGATGCTGAAAAAATATTAGGCTTTGACGGCGCCAGTATGCTTTTTTATGAAGCGGGTAAAAAAGCCGGCATGAGGTGGATCAATCGCTTCAGTACGGAATGGGGTTTAAATGACAAAAAATTCATTGAAGCAGCACAGAATTTCTACGCAGAGCTTGGGTGGGGTAAGTTCAATATTGAAGAAAGCGACGAAAATGAGCTTATAGTAAGGCTTGAGAACTCATTTATTGCCAGGGGTTATGGGAATTCAGAGGTTGCAGTCTGCCATTTTCTAAGGGGTTACAATGCAGGCCTGGCAGGGGTACTTAAATGCAAGCCTATAGATGCAGAAGAAGTAAAGTGTGTTGCAAAAGGAGACGACTGCTGCGAGTTTGTGATGAAATGTGTTGATTAGTCGCCGAGATCTTTTTTCATCTCATCATAAAATGTTATCAGATGCTTTGTGGCTTCATTATCTACATTCAGTGCAAAGGTCCGGATTTGTTTCCCAAGTTTTTTCTCAATAACTATGTTATTTTCCAGAAGCGGCTCAAGCACCCTTGCCACACTTGAGTGGTATAATCCTGTTCCCTCCGCTATTCCTGACAGGTAATTGATTTCTCCTCTGTTTTTTATTAGATATTCCAAGACAGTCAGCTGTGCAGTTTTACCAAATAACTTTTCAAGCGGGCTCATATCTTTCTTCCATATGTTACCAGTCTGACAAATAACTTTCTATGTATGGTTTTATATTCATTATACTTATGGTTCATAATAAACAAGTTAGTTTATTAATTAGTAGTACTTTTTTATTAAATACACAAACTTGACGATTTATAGAAAGTATTATGTATTGAGAGTTGGATATTAAACCTTGTTGTCCAGAGTAAGACTAACTTGAAAAATGAGGAGAAAACTATGAATAAAAATGTCTATGCTGTCGTAATTGCAGTAATTGTGCTGAGCATATTTGTAGGCAGTGCAGGTGCTGTCCCACAGGAACTATGGATCAAGACGTTCGGAGGAGATGGAGATTACAGGGCAGGTTCTGTTCAGCAGACTTCAGATTCCGGATACATAATTGCCGGCGGGATATTTGGAGCTAATAAAAACAATGCGTTCCTGATCAAGACTGATGAAAACGGAACCGAACTATGGAACAGTACCTTGGACGGAACAGGTTTCGTTTTTGTCCGGCAGACCAGTGACGGGGGATATGTGCTGGCAGGCAAGAAATCTATTGGAACAGGCAGCGTTGTCTGGATTGCCAGAACGGATGCATACGGCAGCTATCAATGGAGCAGGACGTTCGGTGAAAACGGTGATAATGAGGCATCATCTGTCCGGCAAACACCCGATGGTGGTTATATTCTTGCAGGCTTCAAAAGCACAAATGGAATAGAAGGGCAAAGCGGTGACGGATGGTTAATTAAGACTGATGAAAATGGCTTGGAACTGTGGAACAGGACATTCGGTGGAGAAGGGATTGACGGGTTCAACTCTATCTACCTAATTCGTGATGGTGGTTATATTATCAGTGGGGTTTCAAGTTCGTATGAAACTAAAAATGTTGGATTTATTGCACCGAAAGCATGGCTTGTCAAAACGGATGAAAATGGCAGCGAAAAATGGAATAAAACTTTTGATGCTGAAGGCTCGGCATCTTTTGTTCAAGAAACCAGTGACGGCGGCTATGTCCTTACAGGCTCTTCCCCCGTTTGTCTCATAAAAACAGATAAAGACGGCAATGAACAGTGGAAAAAAACTTTAGGAGAAGGAAGCGATTCAGCCAATGCTGTCCAGCAGACGATGGACGGTGGCTATATACTTGCAGGAACTACTTTCGAACCTGATGTGCAGGCATGGCTCATCAAAACCGATACGAATGGCAATAAGGAATGGAAGTGGGATTTCGGAAGAAAAGACATCGATGAGGCGCATGCTGTTTGGCAAACCAAAGATGGTGGCTATATAGTAGCGGGAACTACAAACTGGCGCGGCCCAAAAAGTGATGCATGGCTTATAAAAGTTGTTGACACAAGTTCTCTCGCATTGGCTGGTATAACGACACTATTTGATTTGAATTACTGCAATCCGGGCTGGATAGTGACGATCGTAATTGTGATTCTGGGAGCTGTGATTGGTTTATCACTATATTCCCAAAATAAAAGAATATATTTTACTATCATACTTACAGTAATATCTCTTATTACGATTCTGCTTATAAGCCAGAATGTAATTTCAGTTGGGAATTCCAGCTATCCGCCTGCCGTAACTATTTCAGTGGTTGCTGCGATTATGGTTTTTATATTTATTACAACTTATATGAAGAGATACTATCCATATTCTGTGATTTTTGCCTCTCTATCACTAATGTTGTTGTATGATTCATCGATACAATATATAGTGAATTTGAATTCCAGCATTATTTTAAGCTTTACTATAGGGATGTTACCAAATCTTGCAGTTATTCCAATCGCTATTTTAGCTGCATCGAGGCATAACGAGAAATTAGGTTTTGCTTATCCTATAGCTCTGTCAGCCGTTTTGGGAATTATTTCAGGTATAAACCTGCCTCCATCTCATTATGAGCTATGGTTTGGCCAGGCGATTACGTTCCTTGTGACGGTTGTTGTACTGGTTATCAGCGGGATCTTAACAATTCTGCGAATCGCAACCAAATTTATTAAATCAGACCCTGAAAATAGTTATATTCAATCATTGAAGGTGACTTTATCTCTGGCTGTACTTTTTGTTATGTTGACGATAACATATGTGTATATGTATCTGCTTCCTGATTATTTACACCTTGTTAGGATTTTGTAGTCAATATTGGAGATTTATAAAGAATTTACTAAAAAAGGTGAGTTGAAAAAAATGAATAGATGGATCAATGCTCTAGTTATGATGCTATTCCTGGGCGTGTTTACAGGAATCGCAAGTGGAGTACCTTTAGAACAATGGAATAAAACATACGGTGGAACAGGTGAGAACCATGCCGTCTATGCCGGACAGATAGAGGACGGCAGTTACATCCTTGCAGGCTACGCAGGAGCTTCGCAAGCCGGCAGGTTTGTATGGCTCATAAAAACAGATACGATAGGTAATATTCTGTGGAACAGGTCATTCAACAGGGAAGATTATAACACCGCCTCATCCGCCCGGCAAACTACTGACGGCGGCTATATATTATCAGGTTACATCGGACCGAATACGAGCAGTTACAAAGCATGGCTCGTAAAAACAGATTCAAACGGTAATGAGGAGTGGAACAAGACATTTGGAATATCAGGATTTGATGTTGCGTATTCTGTTCAACAAAGCCTGGATGGCGGCTATATCATCGCAGGTAAGAAACGATCACCTGCATATCCAATGAGCGATGAAGGTTTTGATGCATGGCTTATCAAGACAGATGCTAATGGCAGCAAGATGTGGAATAAGACATTCGGAGGAACAAGACGAGACGAGATAGCATCAATCCGGCTAACCTCAGACGGAGGCTATATTCTAGCAGGCGGGACAGACTCGTATAGAGGCAGTTGGGGCGATGCATGGCTTGTCAAAGTTGATAAAAACGGGAACGAGCAGTGGAATAGAACATATTATAGTGCTAACTCTATTGCCCAAACGGCTTCATCAGCCCTGGAAACAGCAGATAGCGGCTATATTATCGCAGGTATTATTTTTCCAATGGTCGATGGTCCTCAAAGCAGGATGAGTTCTGATGCCTGGCTTATAAAGACGGATTCAACCGGCAATGAGCAGTGGAACAAGACATTCGGAGGAAAAGGTGAGACCCGAGCTCTCTCTATTGTACAGGTTTCGGATGGCGGATATGTTCTGGCAGGAGACACGTCTTCATACGGCGCTAATGGTGTGGATGCCTTACTCGTCAAAACGGATGAAAAAGGTAATGAGCAGTGGAATTTGACATTCGGAGGAAAGTTCAGAGACGAGGCTAACTCAGTTTCGCAGACTAAAGATGGGGGATATATACTTGCAGGCAGCACAATGTCCTTTGGGAGTGGCGATTGGAACGGATGGTTGATAAAAGTAAGCGGGGAACCAATGGGAACTGCTGCCGCTCCAACACCAGGCCAAACGGAAAAAGCTGCAGGATTTGAGGTAGTTCTGGCAACAGCATCACTTTCGGCAGTTTATATCTTCTCGTGGAAAAGAGGGTGATAATATGGCGATAGGTACAATGGAATTACTTTTGATTCTGCCTTTTATAATTCTCGGTTTTGTTTTCTGGCTCTGGATGCTGGTAGATTGCCTGAAGAGACCAGATGACAAATTCGCATTCGGTGGAAATTATGCCAAGATAATCTGGATCATTGTAATAATTTTTGCAGGCTTTATTGGAGCACTTATTTACTTTTTCCTGATTAAAAAAAGAGGTAATAAATTATGATGAAACCAAGCATAAAATTCGGTCTGATCATGTTGGTTGTTGGAATAGCCATTGGCACAGCGATCACATGGACACTCGGGCCGTTCGGTGATACCCGTGTCCATGTTATGGAAGGCTCTACGACTTACGCAAACTATGATGGGACAGCGATAGGTTTTTCCGAAAGGCCTGGTGAGCAGGGGAAAGGATACGACCTCGCTGGTGCCATGTGGCAGGAACATCGTGGGCCTTGGAACGAGAGGCTTGGATGGGGTGAATCATCCACTTGCATTAGGCCATTAACAAGTGGTCAAAAGGTTCGCCTGGGAGTTGTGAATATTGCTCCGACGCAAGAGGCGCCTGGTAGGGAAGTTGTTGTCTGGATGGAATGTCTTGATTAGTTGCTCAATATTCCATGATTTGCCAATTTCTGATAATGTTCAATGGATAAAAAATCAATAAGTTCAGAGGAAAAATGAACAAATATTTTAACATAGCAATTGCGATAATTGTTCTTAGCATCCTTGCAGGGGGCGCGGTAGCAATTCCTGATACGGAACCACCATCAGCAGTCCTCAAGATTGGGACAAATGAGCAGATTTCAGGTATAGGAAGCTATTGTTGGTCTGAGTCAGGAAAAAGTATCTGTGCAGACATGATAGGAATTATAACGGCAAAGGAGCCGCTGCTTACGAGTTCTCCATTTACAGTACATTTCAGCTTGCCTCTCCAGGAGCCTCCACAGGAGTTACAACTCAATATCGTTAGGGTTACAAATGATGATGAAATCAAACGAGCCCCAAATAGTTCTCGGGCATGGTATGCCAAATGGAATTACTCCAAGTTACCTCTGGAGCGCGAATCGGATATAAACCTATCACTTGAGCCTGGACTATATGTTTTGAATGTGTTCGCCAGGTGGAAAGAAAAGGGTGACGTAACCTACGGCTTCCTGATAGAGGTGCAAGGTACAGGCGCAGTTCCAGCAGAAGAGTGGAACAAGACATTCGGGGGACCAGGGCGTGACAGCGCCTATTCTGTTCAGCAAACTATAGACGGAGGCTATATTCTCGCTGGCAGTACAGAATCTTTCGGGACTGGCAGTCGTGCCTGGCTCATCAAAACTGATTTTAATGGCGGAGAGCAATGGAACAGGACATTCGGTACTGACTTTGGTGCCTTTTCGGTGCAGCAAACGTCAGATGGTGGCTATATTCTTGCAGGGGAAATAAGCTCATCTCTAACTAACGACAGTGACGCTTTTCTTGTAAAAACCGACTCCAATGGCAGCGAGCAGTGGAACAGGACATTCAAAGGAAAATATAATACGCAAGCCAGCTCCGCTGCGCAGACCGGTGATGGCGGTTACATCCTGGCAGGCAGGATATCCAGATCCGGATGGTTTTACGGAGAGTCTGGGGGAGAGGATATCCTGCTTATCAAGACAGATATTTATGGTAATGAGCGGTGGAACAGGACATTTGAGGTGACAGGTGAAGACTGGACTAATTCTGTTCAGCAGACCACAGAGGGGGGCTATATTTTGGCAGGCTGGGCCACATCACTGCAAACAACGTGGTATGGTGCCCATACTAATACTTTTGAAGCATGGCTCATAAAGACAGATTTAAACGGTACCCAACAGTGGAAAAAGACATTTGGAGAAACAATAGAATCTTCGAAATATACTGGCCAATCAAATAGTCCTTTCACAGCGAGACAGACCTCTGATGGAGGTTATATCCAGTCAGGCTCGATGTCTTGGTCTGAAAAGGAACGTAATCCGGTATGGCTCATCAAGACAGATGCAAACGGTAAACAGCTGTGGAATAAGAAATTGGGGGGATGGGCTGGCTCTGTTCAGCAAACTTCGGACGGCGGCTATATTATGGCTGGCAGAACAGGATCGAATGGGATAGAGAATCATGCATTGCTTATCAAGACCGGTGTAAATGGTAATGAACTGTGGAATGCCACATTCGGGAGAACAGTCAATGGCTGGGCAGATGCTGTTCAGCAAACAAAAGACGGCGGATACATACTTGCGGGAACGGCCGGGGCTGGTAATGATGATGCCTGGCTGATAAAAGTGGGCAGAGAACAAGCGGAAGCAGAAATAACCAACACTCCGATAGCAAGACCTACAGAAAAGGTTGCAGGATTCGAGATGATTCTGGCAATAACATCACTTTCGGCAGTATATATCTTCGCGTGGAAAAGGAGGTTATCATAATCATGAATTAAAAATGGTAAACTATATCTTGTTTAATAACCCAATTATGAAGTTTAATATGACGGATGATAAACTCCTAATAACAGAACTTGTGCTTACCGCGCATTTGTATAACCAGTCGGATAAGCTCGGCGTAGATGACCTCCCCCAGAAAATACGAAAACATTACTGGGATGAAAAAGAAAAAACAGTTAAACGCCCTATTTACGTGACTGAAGGCGATGTAAAAACAATTTATGGACTTGAGAATGTAAAAAACAGCACAAAAGCGCTCCCCTTCCTTGAATTCGAAGAGTTCGGGTCTCAGATAAAACTCACAGTTTTTGACCTTGCTACAAAGTGGCTGGTAAAGCAGCCCGATGCTGTTGAAAACATCAACAAGAACCCGGTACTTGCATCATTTTTTGAAAACTACGATTCTCTTCCGGTAAGTTATCAAAAAGCAAAAGCGTCCAATATGCCAAAAGAGAGCGGCAGGGAATGGATACAGTCGCTTATTAAAAGCATAGAATCCGAAAAGGGCTCGGAAGAGATGCTAAAGCTTGCCCATATCGTGGCCCCTGAAGACATAAAACAGAATATCAGGGATCTCGTTCTCACAAAAGCACAGGAAGACGAGATAGAGAAAATGACAAAAGCCATCCAGTACCGCGATTACCTGAAGAGAATCGGGCTTCGTGAAATCGGAAAACTATTGTTCGTGGGTCCACCAGGAACGGGGAAAACCTCTGTTGCGCGCGCTATTTCAGGCAAACTTGGAATACCGATAGTGGAAGTTAAACTTTCACAGATTGCAGACCAGTATCTCGGTGAAACGGCCAAGAACATAGACCGGGTTTTTGAACTTGCAAGACGGTTGAGCCCGTGCATACTTTTCATCGATGAATTCGATTTCGTGGCAAAAGCCAGGGCTACGGACGAACACGCAGCATTAAAAAGGGCAGTGAACACACTTTTGAAGGCTATTGATGAGATAAGCCTTGTAGAGGATGGGGTTCTTCTTATTGGCGCCACGAACCATCCTACAATACTTGACCATGCGGCATGGAGGCGGTTTGATGAGATAGTTGAATTCGCGCTCCCTGATAAGGATATGAGGAAAAAGATACTTGATATCGTGCTCAGGGACATAGAGGGAACCTTCAATACAGAGGAGATAGCGGAAAAGACAGATGGATACTCGGGCTCAGACCTGCGGTTAATTGTCAGGGAAGCTGTGCTTTATGGTCTTATGACCGAAAGAACCGTACTTGGCCAGCATGATTTACTGCGGGGAATTACAGAATTCAATAAACGTACTCATTTGAAGGCACTGGATGAAAAAACATGAAGATTACCCTGCTTGGAACAGGCGACGCCGTGGGCACTCCAAAACTCGGGTGTTCCTGTCCCGCATGCCTGGATGCACATGCAGGCGGAAAAAGCAGGAGGCTTCGGTTTTCCATACTTGTGGAATCGGATAATGGCAGGCTTTTGATTGATACAAGTCCGGATCTCCGGTGGCAGCTGTTGAAAAAAGGCATAAGCCGCGTTGACGGGGTAATCTGGACGCACCCCCATTACGACCATTATGCCGGCTTCGGGGATTTTTACAGGGTACAGGACGGTGTCAACGTCTACGGGCTCACAAAAACCCTGGATTATATAATGAATTACCTGTCATTTATGAAGCCACATAGGCATGACGTGAATTTTTATGAGCCTTTTGAGTTAATCGGTCTTGGCATAACCCTGTTCGAAGTCACGCACCCCCCTATAGAAGAATCGGCGGGTGTGCTGCTGACTTTTGGAGAAAGAAAGATAGTAATAACGAGCGATACCACAAAGGATATCCCCAATAAAAGCCGGAATCTGATGTTTCGGCCTGACCTCCTTATTGCAGACGCCATAATCCCCCCGGTAGGAACAATCCCAAAACACATGAACGCCAGGGAAGCGATGGACCTTGCTTCGGAATTGCAGGCAAAGACGGTCGTACTCACCCACATGAGCCATATTTTCCCACCTCACGATGAATCCGTTAAAGAATGGCCTCTTGGATATGACGGGATGGAGTTTGAGTTTTAATATTTTTGCCCGCTATATGCAGAAACTATATTAAATAAATCAGCCATGTTGTATATGCTTCTTCCAACTCAAAGAACAGGTGAAATACATCTGGGGTGCAGGAAGTTAAATCGAAAACAAGGTATTAAAATGGAAACCACGCCTACAAATTTCAATGTAAAGGACATGAACGAGAATTCAAAAAATGTTAACGCCACTCTTAAGGTAATCGAAATAGGAGAGGTTAAGGACATACATTCAAAATTCGGAGATAAACGCGTCTGTGAAGTGAAAGTAGCCGATGCGACCGGAAGCATATTATTATCTTTATGGGATGACCAGATCGGAAAAATAGCGGCAGGCGATACGATATCGATCCAGAACGGTTATATTTCAGTTGTCAGGAACTCCATGAGATTGAACATAGGAAAATACGGTAAGATGCTGTTATCCGAAGAACCGCTCACCGAAGTCAATACCGAACTCAATATTTCGGATAAGCACGTGGAACAGCCTGAGAGGCCAAGGCACAGCGGAGGATACGGGGGCGGAGGAGGCAGGGGTGGCGGCGGCGGATATGGTAGCATGTACGGCAGCGGCACTGAGTTCAGCGGATTCAGGCGAAGCGGTGAAGGCGGCGGGGGACGGGGCGGAGGCGGTCGAAGAGATTCGCGTGATAAAAGGGGCGGCAGGGGAAGAAGGTAAAATACCTTCTTTTATTTTTATTAACACTTTTTATAGTCGGCAGTATAATTTAGTAATTAATGCTTGAAAGTATTTCAGATACATTTCTTTCCACTTCGGATAAGGAATTCCGGGTTCTCATCGCTATCGAGAACAAGATGAAATTATATGAGTGGGTTCCCATAGAAGAAATTGCAGGTTTTACGAATTATGAGCTAAAAGAAGTAAATTACCTCCTTTCAAATCTTGCAAAAAATAAACTCATACACAGGAACATCAGGACTTATGAAGGGTACAGGATATACTTTGAGGCTTACGACCTGCTGGCGCTGAAGGCGTTTGTGAAACGGGGTTCCGTGAATGCCATAGGCGATGAAATAGGGGTCGGGAAAGAATCGGTTGTCTATGAAGCTAAAGGCGGCATCATTGACAGGCAGGTCGTCATAAAATTCCACAGGGAAGGAAAGATGAGTTTCAAAAAAGTCAGGATAAAAAGAGAACATATCGGAGAGCGAAAACACCTTTCCTGGCTGTATGCCTCGCGTCTTGCTGCAAAACGGGAATATGATGCCTTAAAAATCCTTTATCCTGAGGTAAATGTTCCCGAGCCGGTTGATTATAACAGGCATGCCATTGTAATGTCCATTGCAAAAGGAGAGGAGCTTGCCCGTACAAAGATAGACGAGCCGGACTGGTATCTTGATGAGATACTGGAACAGGTAAGAAAGGCATACAGGCTCGGTATAATCCACGGTGACCTGAGTGAATTCAATATATTCGTCAATCCCGAAGGATGCGAGATTATCGACTGGCCGCAATACATTACACCATCTCATGCAAATGCTGCCGAATTGCTTCAACGTGATATTGGCAATGTCCTGTCCTTTTTTAGCAGGAAATACAGGATTAAAAGGGATATCCGGGAAGTGATTAACACCATAGTGACCTGATTATGCCGGAAAATGTTATTTTTGGGATAGATATCGCGAAAGGCTCGGTCAGGGCTAAAGAAGAGCCCAGATACGCTGTTGTAATCCTGAAAGGGGATGAAGCCGAGCATCACCGAATGGTAAGCAAGCATAAATTGCTCAGGATGGCATGGCAGGAGAAACCGGCTTTAATCGCAGTTGATAATATTTTCGAGCTTGCCTCAGATAAGCATGAGCTTGCGTCAATTCTTTCGAAGCTGCCTGCGAACACGAAACTCATCCAGGTAACAGGCGGCGAAAAACTCCTGCCACTTGTAAAACTTGCAAAAGAGGCCGGCATCTCTTTTGACAGGTTCGACCCCAATGCCGAAGCCCTTGCCTGTGCCAGGCTTGCCCTGATGGGTATAGGATATGAGGTTTCGGCATTTGAGGATAAAACAATAATCAAAGTCAGCAGGGCGCGCTCACCCGGTCGGGGAGGCTGGAGCCAGAACAGGTACAGGCGCAAGATACACGGCTATGTCAGGCAGAAAGCCAGGGAAATTGAGGATTACCTGGATGAGCAATCAAAGACAAAAGGATTTACATACACCCAAAACGTTACCGAAAAATTTGGCGGGTACTCAAAATCCGAGTTTTTCGTGGACGCTCCAAGAAGCCAGGTTCATATCGGGTCAGGAAAATACGGCGATGTGCAGGTGAATGTAAAAAGCATTGAACGCGATGCTCTCTTTTTTAAACCGCTCAAAACACGGAAAAGAGATTATATTATAGTGGGCATCGACCCTGGCACTACAACCGCCGTAGCTGTCGTGACGCTTGAAGGCGAACTCAGGATGCTGCACAGTTCAAGGACAATTTCAATCCCGGATGTTATCGAAATGATTGCCGAGCAGGGAAGACCGCTTATTATCGCAAGTGATGTGTTCCCGACCCCGAATGCAGTTGAAAAAATACGACGCGCCTTCAATGCCGTATCAGGCTCACCAGATGATGTGCTTTCGGCGGGAGATAAAATTGAGTTTGCCACGCCGTACGGATATTCAAATAACCACGAGCGCGATGCCATAGCCGCTGCCGTTTCCGTGTATCGCAAGAATAAGAATAAGTTCGAACAGATAAAGAAAAAAATTCCTCACGGGGTGGATGCTGATGAAGTTATTGCACAGGTTGTCAGGGGTAAGGCTATAGATGCTGCAATACTGGAAATGACTAAAAAAGAAAAAACAGCGCCCGCGGTCATTCCAGTTCCCTTGAAAATGGAGGAGGAATCGATTCATTCCAGGGAGCTTATCCGGAAATATGAGGAAAGCATTGAGGAAATGAAAAAGTACCAGGATGAATTGAAAAATAAACTTGATTTAAAAGATGAAGAACTTAGAAAACTCGGGGAACTCATTGAAAAACAGAGGACAGAAACTTATAAACAATTTAAAAGAGAAAAAACCATACTGGTTCGGGATAAAGAGATTTCGCACCTGCGGAAGCGGATATCGGAAAACAATAAGAAGATTTCATTTTTAAATGAAAGAATACATAAATTGAAACGTATCCGAAGACTTGAAATAAGCGGCAGGGCGCTCCCGGTGAAGATAATATCCGCCTTTACAAGGGATAGCATCCTGAAGACAAAGGAAGAGGTGGGACTTAAGAAAGACGATATAATACTCCTCAAGGATGCAAGCGGCGGCGGGAGTATAACTGCTAAAATGCTCTCTGATTTGGGCGTTCGGGCAATTATAATCTGCAATGATCTGTCTTATGCGGCGGAAGAGGAATTGTTCAATCTTGGCATGCCTGTTTTAAAAGCAAAGGACGTGAATATACAGTTCGACGCTGCCGAAGAGCTTGCTGTGATCAACCCTGATGATATTAAGACTGCGATTGAAGAGTGGAACAGGAAGGCAGAAGAGAGAAAGACAGCCGCCAAAGAGAAGTGGCTCATGTCGCTTGTGGATGAGTACAGGAGCGAGAGGCGGCGGGAAGTTAAAGGATAATGTTTCTTTCGTTATTTTAAAACCGTTTTATAAGACGAGGTCTCCATCGAAGAAAAACTCTGGAATAAAAAAATAAATGAGGTATTTTGGCCAACCTGGGATGGCATAATTTCTTAGGCCAAGGCTACCAAAAAGACCCTTTATACTCTCCGTCTCATCATGTATGCAGCGGCAGTGCCAAGCGCTCCAAACGCTATCTCAAACCCGGGTGTTTTTGGGGT
Source organism: uncultured archaeon (assembly GCA_902386255.1). Classification (GTDB taxonomy): domain Archaea; phylum Halobacteriota; class Methanosarcinia; order Methanosarcinales; family Methanoperedenaceae; genus Methanoperedens. The sequence continues at coordinate 18,625 of CABMII010000013.1, read as the reverse complement.
TGCAGTTGCCGTTGGTGTTTCTGTTGTGGTTGTTGTCGTTATGGTCGGTGTCGGTGTTGGCGTCCCTACTACGACATCCACCTGGTGCGATGAGAAACTCGCGATATAAATCAACGCCTGCACGCGGTTTGTTCCGGTCATATTGATCCAGAATGAGGATTCGGTAGCATTATATAATTCCGCTTCGGTCATTACTTGCTTCATCGGTTTATTGTCAAGATACAGCGTTATATTCTGCCCTTCAATCCATGTGAGCGAGCTGTTGTCGAGATTCATAAGGATGAATTTGCCCGAATGGTTAGAAGATTCTACTGTCATTCGCATATGGTTGCTTTCTACTGAATCCACACTGACATTCGTATCCTCCGAATAGTTGACGATGGAGCTTTGATCGGATTCTCCCACTGAAACTTCTGCTCCCGCCCGCTTAGACATCACTTCTCCCATGAACCGCTGCTCCATATCATCATGGGGCATATTGACAGGCGAAGCCCTGAAAATCGTGTCCCCGTTATCGGTGCTTATCGTTATCTGGCTTCCTGTAATATCTATCGTGGTTGCTTTTTCTGAAGCTATGTAGGCAGTGAGGTTACCCGCGGTGATCGTTACAATATTGTCCTGTTTTGTGGCACTTGCCCCCGCGGCAAGATTGAAGGTTATAGTGGTTTTTACATCAGCCTTGATATCGATTACGGCTGCCGGATTATCATGGAGCTGGATAACGATGGAACCATTTGTATTGAAAATCTTTGTCTGGGCGCCGTCTGTGCTAGAACCCTTAAAATCAAATCCCGAAATATTTATTGAATCAAAGACTGCGATGCCGGCGATGGCGAAATTCAATACGTTTCCGGTAGTATTGTCCACCGTGAAGGTCACGTAATTGCCGTAGCTATTATCCCCGCGGTGCATGAATCCCATTCCTCTCACGCCCTCGGATTCCCGCATTCTGCTTCCGTTATCGTACATTTCTCTTGCTTGTTGGTGCATCGAGCTATTATCATTGTTTCTCGAAACCATCATGCCAGAATCGTTCCTTCCTGCGTCCTTACTGTTCCCATTGCCGCTATCACCGAGAACGGGCAGCGACAACATTGTGAGTACAAGAAAGACCGCGATTAGTTTTAATATTTTTGCCATATATCCCATTTCCTCCTGAATAATATTTGGCTGTATGATAAATAACACTTTCGGTGAGAGCTTTGATTACGGGAGCATAAGGCGCTTGTATGAAAAACCACAGAGCGCACAGAGGACACAGAGAAAAAAATAACGAATCTCCGTGTCCTTATTCCCCGGCGCGCCGTCACTATCAGGGGATGCCGGGCTTGGGCTGCGCATCTGGCAGCGCAAAAAGATTATGCTTTCATAAATTGAAAACCATGAATGGAGGTGAACCATGAAAGAACTCCGCACCGAAATCGAAATAAACGCCCCTCCTGAGCGTGTATGGCAGTTGCTCACTGATTTTTCCAGTTTTCCGCAGTGGAACCCATTTATACGCCGAGCCAGCGGTGAACCCAAAAAAGGTGCACAACTTCAGGTGTATCTCCAGCCTTCAGGCGCAAAGGGGATGACATTTAGTCCGAAGGTTCTCAAAGCAGAGCAAAACCGTGAATTGCGCTGGCTGGGACATTTCCTGATACCCGGACTGTTTGACGGTGAGCACATTTTCACCATTGAGACGCTTGAAGCCGGACGGGTGCGATTTGTGCAGCGCGAAATATTTACTGGCATTTTCGTTCCCCTGTTTGCACGCGGCCTGGATAAGGACACACGGCGGGGCTTTGAAGAAATGAACCAGGCTCTCAAATTGCTGGCTGAACGGTGATGGCAGGCTTTCTTCAAGATAAAAGCAGCCTGACCTTTCATCCAATTCCATAATCTCTGTGCTCTCTGTGTACTCTGTGGTTTAAGCTACTCTCGATTATCCCTTCTGCGTTAAATTAATAGATATGGCAAACCTCATAAGGGACGAAATGTTCCCTGAAGTTCTAAATGATTATAAAAAACACATTACAGAGAGGCAAAACCTTGGAATCCCGCCCCTGCCCCTGAACGCAGAACAAGCAAAAGCCCTCTCCGAATTCGTGATTGCCCCACCCGCAGGCATGGAAGACTTCATCCTGAAACTCTTAAAAGAACATATCCCGCCAGGCGTTGACCCAGCAGCGCTTGAAAAAGCAAAACTTTTAAGGAACATAGCGCTTCGCGAGAAATCATCCCCGATACTTGCGCCCCCTGAAGCTGTCAGGCTTCTTGGCATGATGAAAGGCGGGTATAATATTGAAACGCTTATTGAATTGCTTGAAGACAGGGAGCTTGCGGATGAGGCTGTTCTTGCCCTGTCAAACACCATTTTAATCTTCGGCTTCTTTGATAAGATCAACAAGCTTGCCAGTTCCAATCCCAATGCTAAAAAAGTCCTTGAGAGCTGGGCAAAGGCTGAGTGGTTCACCAACAGCGCCGGAATCCCGGATGAACAAAAAGTGATAATTTTCAAAGTGCCGGGAGAGGTGAATACTGACGATTTATCACCTGCTTCACATGCGGGGACACGTCCTGATATCCCGCTTCACGCCCTTTCCATGCTCGAATCCCGCTATCCGGGCGCACTTTCGGAACTCAGGGAACTCAAAAACAAGGGTTATCCGATAGTATTCGCGGCAGACGTGGTCGGGACAGGCAGCAGCAGGAAATCCGCGGCAAATTCGCTTATCTGGTGGATAGGGGAAGACATCCCCGGAGTTCCGAATAAACGCAAAGGGGGGGTGGTTCTGGGGAGCCAGATAGCGCCTATATTCTTTAATACGGCGCGTGACAGCGGCGCCCTTCCCATAAGATGCGATGTGTCAGGGCTTGAGAAAGGCATGATAGTTACAATCGATTTCACGAATGGAAGGATTTGCGGTGAAAATGGAAGTGCGCTGGCAACATTTGACCTTGAACCCGAAACGCTTCCGGATGAATACAGAGCCGGCGGGCGGCTTCTTTTGATTATAGGGAAAGAGCTGACAACAAAAGCGCAGGATGCCCTCGGGGTAAAATATGATATTTTCATTAAACCTATCGAGCTGCAGCAGTCAGGAAGCGGTTATACACTTTCCCAGAAAATTGTAGGTAAGGCATGCGGTCTTCCGGGTGTGCGTCCGGGACAGGCGTATCTTCCAAAAATCACAACGGTTGGCTCACAGGACACGACCGGCCCCATGACTGCAGACGAAATTAAAGAACTTGTCTGCCTTGAATTCGAAGCGCCTCTGGTCATGCAGTCTTTCTGTCATACAGCGGCCTACCCCACGGCCGCCGATAGGGTGATGCATAAGGAGCTTGCCCGGTTTTTTAAGGAAAGGGGGGCAGTTGTGCTAAGACCCGGAGACGGCATTATCCATTCATGGCTGAACAGGATGCTCCTCCCAGATACTGTGGGAACGGGAGGCGACAGCCATACACGTTTCCCGATAGGCATCTCGTTCCCTGCCGGAAGCGGCCTTGTGGCTTTTGCAGCATCTCTTGGCGTCATGCCGCTTGACATGCCGCAAAGCGTGCTTGTCAGGTTCAAAGGCACGGCAAGGAAAGGCATTTTTTTACGGGACGTCGTTAATGCAATCCCGTATTTTGCGCTGAAACAGGGCAAGCTCAGCCTTGAAAAGAAAAACAAGAAGAACATCTTTAACGGCAGGATAATCGAGATAGAAGGGCTTCCTGACCTCACCGTGGAGCAGGCTTTTGAACTTACGGATTCCTCTGCCGAGCGCTCGGCTGAGGCTGCGGTAATCTCCCTGTCTCAGGAACAGGTTGTACGACATCTAAAGACCAATATTTCCATATTAAGGGCGCTTGTTAGCGAGGGATATTCATCAAAAGCGCTGCAAACGCGCATAGGCGCGATGGAAGAATGGCTGAAGCATCCTTCGCTCCTTCATGCGGATGCGGATGCGGAATATGCCGATGTTATTGAAATCGACCTGTCGCAGATAACCGAACCCCTGCTTGCGTGTCCCAACGACCCAGATTACATAAAACCGCTCTCGATTGCAGCCGGTGAAAAAATCGATGAGGTATTTATGGGTTCATGCATGATAGGGCTCGAACAGTTCGACAGGGCTGCCCGGATACTCGGAAAAGCTGACCGCATCGTGCCAAAAGCCTGGATTGCCCCGCCAACAAGGCTTATTGAAAAACACATGAAAGAAACTGGCGATTATTCCAGGTTGAAAGAAATGGGGGCAAGGATGGAAATCCCTGGCTGCAGCCTGTGCATGGGCAACCAGGCAAGGGTTGCCGACAATGCAGTGGTATTCTCAACATCCACGCGCAATTTTGACAACAGGATGGGTAAAAATGCAAAGGTGTATCTCGGCTCTGCCGAACTTGCCGCAGTTATCGCTATTTTAGGAAGGATACCCACATACGAAGAGTATATTTCGTATTTATAAGCATGGAAATAGTTAAGAATGAAGCGGATAATGCCCGTACACTGATGAAAACCAAATTATTCCTTGGCATTTTGCTTTTAATACTCATATCGGGATGCGTTTACCCGCAGATTGAGGCCGGGAATCCCTCAGAATATGAATTTCCTGGGCTTACCAATACCACTATTTTTTACCTGAATGATTCTTCAGTACAGGTTGTGGAAAATGTAGTTAATAAAACGTCAGTTGATTTCATTATTGACGGCAATCCTGATACCTATTTCAGGAATCCGGTAGCTGTGGATTATTCAGGTAAAAATGTTTCATTCAATGCTTCAATGGGGCCGGTTCTTGGAAAAAATTACATTGAGATGAACTTCAGCTCACCCTTTTCAGGATGGGTTGCATATACACAGCCAGGCGGCGGGGAATTTATTTATACGATAACCAAAAATGATACCATCCGGGTGGTTTTACCTTTAAATTACACTGCAACCTCCAAATTTTTAGGTGTCATCCAGCCGCCTCCGGATAACATTACTCAGGATGCGTCAGGAAGAGAAGTGATTATCTGGGAAAAGCCCAATCCTGACAATGGAACAATAACAGTGAAATACCAGCTTAAAGAAGCCCCGACATTATTGTTCTATTTCTTTTTATTACTTTTTATCTTCTTTATTTTTGTCATGGGTTATTATATGTGGAACATTAATGAACTTAAGAAAAAACGAATACTTATGGAAAAGGATGTTAGAAAGAAGTTCTGAAAATAATTTCAATTCATCAGTTTGAGGAAAATCTCCTCCAGCGAAGTCTCAGCGGTTTTAATATCAATTATTTTTCCATTGTGCTTTGCCACCCATCCTGTAATCATATTAAATTCATCAAAGCTGTTCGTTTGCGCAACCAGATTCCCGTTATTCTTCACGGCCTTGAAATCAATTGCTTCCTCAACCTTGAACTCGATTGTATACCTGACAGCCCCGCACATTTTCTTTATCTCAGGCAATGTGCCTATCGCTATTTCTTTTCCTTTGTTCATTATAAGGACACGGTCGCACAGACTTTCCACCTGGTAAAGGTTATGCGCGCTGAAGACTATCGTTTTCTCCTGCCTTTTCAGTTCCAGCACAAAATCCGAAAGATACTTCGAGGTCGTGGGGTCAAGACCAGAGGTCATTTCATCAAGAACGAGGTATTCGGGGTCATTTATCAAAGCCCTTGCTATGGCCACTTTACGCTGCATCCCTTTTGACATCTCACCTATCTTCTTATCTGCCGCATCAAGCCTGAGCGCAAAGAGGAGTTCATTTATTCTTTTAACTGCCATTTTTTTCCCAATCCCGTAAATTTCAGCGAAAAACAAAAGGTAATCACTTGCAGTCATTCCTTCATACAGCGGGCTTTCCTCCGGCAAAAAGCCAAGCTTCTTTTTTATCTTCTGCGTGTCTTTTTTAATATCCATGCCCTGTATTTTTATACTTCCCGCAGTCGGCGTAATAAGACCGCTTAACATTTTGAGAGTGGTGGTTTTACCAGCGCCATTCGGGCCCACGATGCCGAAAATCTCTCCTTTTTTGATTCCAAAACCCAGAGCCTCGACTGCTATGAAATTATCGTATTCTTTCCTGAGATTTGTTACTTCAATTTCATACATAGAAACACTTATTTGTTCATTCACTATGATAAACATAATCATTATGGATTTATTAACAATCTCAAAATGGGAATTTCGAAAAACGCGATTAAGTTTCAGCCTGAAAACCCGTGTCCTTTCAGTTATAATCCTCATCTTAATCGGAGCGGCATCTTTTTTTGTATCGCAATCCGGGCTTCATATTAATGATAATATTTACAGGGTAATCGTTACCGACCCCGCACTTCTTCCGATACTGAAGACCGATGACAAATTTGATGTATTTGTCGCAAAAGAACCCGATGCAAGATATATGTTCAAACAGGGAGGTTTTGACATCCTTATAATCGGGAACAAAATCATCCACAGCGATTCCCAAAAATCCATATCAGCACTCGACGCGCTTGATAAAACCATAAAAAAATACGATGAAGCGAGGCTTTTGTCTTATAATGACCTGAACGACACGTTCCCCGTCTGGCTAAACGTGAAAAATATTGAGAGAGTACAGTCATTCCAGCCCGTGCCCATACAAAAACTTCCCGAATTTGAAAAAGGAAAGGAGAATACGGCAGATGCTCCCATAGAAAAACCGGCAGTTGAAAAGGTAGTTTCGGAAAATACACAGCTTCCTTCAATAAAGGATTTCACCGAACTTAAAAAAAGCTCTCCCCTGCAAGAACAGACCCTTGCAACCCCATCGCATTTTAACCCGCCAATACCTTTTAAATCTGTCGTCCTTAGTTTCATTTTCATCTTCCCGATTTATTTCATAGCGCAGTTCTTTTCATCAAGCATAATGGAAGAAAGAGTGAAACGTAAAGGTGAGCTGTTGCTTGTTTCGCCGCTTAGCTCCTCCCAGATTGTCCTGGGGAAGCTTCTTCCATATCTTTTAATAACGCTTGTGATGGTTGCGGGCATGACCTTAAAACTCGGGGGAAGCCCCTGGATAATCCTTATTCTGCTTCCGGTTTCGTTGATGTTTCTCTCAACAGCATTCTTTGGCGCAATAATAGCGCGAAGCTTTAAGGAACTCAGTTTTGTGCTGATTTTCCTCTCGGTTTTTCTCTCCGGATATATTTTCTTCCCTGCCATGTTCGCCAATATCCATGCAATCAGCATAATCTCACCTATCACCCTTGTTGTAAAAATGCTTGAGAACGAACCTGTTTCGATGAGTGAATACCTTTTCTCAACCACGCCGTTCTATCTTGTATCTACCCTTGTTTTCATGTTCGGTATTTTCATTTACCGTGAAGAAGACCTTTTCACCCAGAAATCAATTAAGGGAAAATTACTGGATTCTCTCCGGGAATTCATAGCCCGTGTCCCGGCCCCGCTTTTCTTCCTGAGCATAGCGCTTCTCCCACTTGCATTTTCAATCCAGTTGATGCTGATAGTTTTAATGTTCAATGTTCCTTTACGTCTCGGGATTCTTTTTTTCATCGTCGTTGCAGCCTTAATAGAAGAAGTAGTCAAGTCAGTCGGGATTTATACGGTTTTTTCAAAGAAAATAGCAAAGGTATCGACTGCCAATGCGCTGAAATTCGGGATTCTATCAGGCGCCGGATTTTTTGTCGGTGAAAAAGTACTGTTACTTGTGGTCGTAGCCAGCATCGCAGGCTCGGTCTTCGGGTCTGTTATGGGAATCGGGCTTCTTATTTTTCCATTGCTTTTACATATCTCGTCAACGACTGTCGCTTCCCTTGGTATGAGATATCTCGGGACAAAGAATTATCTCCCTGCAGTTGTCCTTGCATCTATAATACATGCCTCATATAATCTTTACCTTGTCAGGGGGGTCATTTTTGGCTAATACTTTTATCATAGCAAAGAAAGAGATGAACTCACTTTTTAAAGAAAGAACCCTTATCCTTGCCATCATAGTCCAGTTGCTTATCGCGTCTTTTTCATCATTGCTTGTTGTCGGTCTTGCCTCGTTTTTTGACCCTTCTGCCCTTTCGAATTACGATGAAAAAGTTGCAAACGTGGGAATCGTCGGTGATGGGGAACTAAGAAATTTCATTGAAAAAAGCCAGATCAATGTTTATCATTACCAGGACCTCGCCTCGGCGCTTTCTGATTTTGATAATAACAAAATAGACGGGGTGGTCGTAATCCCTAGCGGGAACGCATCGGGAAGAGATTTAATCCGGATAGATGTATATCTTCCAAAATCCGATATCAGGGGCACGTTTGTGACGCTGCAATTAAAAAAACCGCTTGAAGACTATGAAAACTATGTCCGGGATATAAGAAGCCCAAGAATCGGTTTTGAACCGGTCAGCCTTTATGTCGATGCCGTTCCCAAAAAAACATCCACTTATTTTGAATTCATATACGGGATACTCATACCGTTGCTCGTCTTCACGCCCGTTTTTATTTCAGGCGGGTTGATCATTGATATGTTTACCGAAGAACTTGAACGCAAAACAATGGAATTGCTGCTCGTTTCTCCGGCGTCGTTCGGAGAGATACTGGATGGAAAGATGCTTACGGCAGTACTCATTGTTCCTCTCCAGACCTTTTTATGGCTGGCGCTTGTGAGTTTTAACGGCGTTGCTGTAAATAATATTGCGATAATCCTGTTACTGGCAGGCATAATAGCGGTTATAGTTGTTGTTTTAGGAGCAATTATCGCAGTTAAATACAAGAAACGATTGATAGCGCAGTATCTATATTCCCTTATCCTTATCCTGATGTTTCTTGCAGGATATCTCTTTGCGGATTCGCCTTTTAATCTGGTTACAAGATTATCAGCCGGGGCAATTGGCACGGAGGCGCTCGCTTACTGCGCAGCTTATGCAGCTTTGTCAATTCCTTTGTATGTTTATTTGAAAAGAATGAAAATAGCCTGAAACAACCAATATATTTCCTGAAATAATTGCACAACACATAAATAATCAGAGTCGCAAGGAGTAGTATGAGACCCTTAACCAATAGCCTTGTGCTTTATTTAATGATGTTGGGTCTGCTTTCATTGAATTTAGATCTTGTTCCGGATTTTCCTGCTTCTGTCTATCTCATGTATATAATTGTCATTTTTGCGGTTGTTTTTTACTTCAGCAAAAGCCTTTTCTGGGGGAAAAAAATGGCGCCGGGCCTGTTATATGGAATTGCTTTGATCGGGGCTGTATTTCTTATTGAAATCATTGCAGGCCGGGTCAAGATTGAAAGCATCAATTTTAATCCCGTGCTCTTTTTTTCATTTTTTACTCTCCAGGTACTTGTTGCCGTTGGCGAAGAGATTTCCTTCAGGGGCAATATTCTTCAAAATCTGGCTGATGAGACCGGAATCAAGGCAGGTATTATACTTTCATCATTTATGTTCTCGGCTATCCATATCCCGTCTTTTATTTATTCCGGGCTTGATATCCATAGACTAACAATTGCATTTATAGTGATCGGGGTTCTTGGCGCTATCGCTTCGATAATTTATCTTAACTATGGGCTTCTATCTGCCATGACATTCCATTTTGGATGGAACTTTATCCAATATAATATATTCAATTTGAACAGGAGCGAACAGGGTATTATGAAGACAAGTTTTGCCGGAACAAATATAATTACCGGAGGCAGCTTCGGACCTGAAGCGGGATTGCTTGGATTAACCATTGTCTTGCTTGCATTAATTGTGCTTATCAAAAAATATCCAACAAGCCTGAATTAAATCAGCTTAATCACTTCTTTATGAATCCCCACTTATCTTTTTATTAAATTTTATATCGGTATTTTATTTTATATCCTCATAATTAGACAATATCGGGCATTGCAATACTATTTATATACGATTAACCCTACATCTACTTCCTCCCGAGGGAGATATGAAAAAAGAAACAATCCTCATTGAATCCAGGGACGCTGCTTTTAGAGACCTTGTTTTAGAAACACCCGTAGGCAAGAAGCTCCCCACATGCATGCAGTGCGGTATATGCGCGGGCTCATGTCCTGTCAGCCATGAAATGGATTACAACCCGCGCCAGCTTGTGCGCATGGTTCAGCTTGGCCTCAAAAAGGAAGTGCTCAACAGCAATACCATATGGATATGCACCACATGCTTTTCATGCTCGGTGCGCTGCCCGAGGGGAATACGACCCACAGAACTCATGGAGACATTAAAGCCTATTGCAATTGCGGAAGGCGTAAAGAACAAAAACGAAAGATTTGATGGCGTTTTCTCAGATGTTGTAAGGAAAAACGGCAGGGCTTCTGAATTCCTTTTAATCTCCAGATACAGCCTGAAAGAGCCTGAAATGATAAAACAGGCCCCGTTTGGTCTTTCCCTTTTCTCAAAAGGAAAATTGCCCCTGGCTATTGATAAAATGGAAGATACAAGTGAACTTGATACAATTTTTAAGCTCGGGGCGCAAGAAAGCAGGGAAGAATGCAAGGTAGAAAATAAGGAAGAAAATAAGGAAATTGGGACGAAAAAAGAAAAAGAAGAGCCGGAGACAGACAAATGAAATATTCCTATTATCCCGGATGTGCGCAGCACGGGACGGCTGTGGATTACCGCAAGTCTGTGGAAGCGGTGTTCCGCTCACTTGGCATCGAGCTTGAAGAGGTGAAGAACTGGAACTGCTGCGGCGCCCTCCATGTGCCTGACATGGCCGTAAGAACTGCGCTGTCGGCAAGAACCCTGGCATCATCAAAAGGGCTTGATCTGGCAACACCGTGCAACCTCTGCTATTCGAACCTCATGCGCGCAAACACCGCGCTTGAAGAAAGCTCCCTTAAAACGAGGGTCAATGAAGCTCTCGCTGCCAAATATGACGGCAACACGAAACCCAAACACCTCCTTGAAGTAATAGTCAAAGATTACGGGCTTACAAAACTTGCTGAAATGGTCAAAAAGCCCTTAAAAATAAAAGCTGTGCCTTATTACGGTTGTTTACTCACGCGGCCTGAGAACAAATTTGACAGTCCCGAGAATCCAAAGTCGCTGGATAACCTTATCGCAAGCCTGGGGGCGGAACCCGTAAAATATTATTATAAAACAAAATGCTGCGGAGGTCCGATCCTGATAACGAACGAAGACCTTGCTCTTGAACTTGCAAAGGACTTGCTCATAATGGCAAAAGATTCAGGCGCAGACTGTATGGTTGTGACCTGTCCCATGTGCCATCTCCAGCTGGATGCAAAACAGAAAGCGGTTGAAAAAAAATATAACATCAAACTTGATATGCCGGTAATTTATTTTACACAGCTCATTGGTCTTGCGATGGGCTTCTCACCAGATGAATTGGGTATGGGAAAGCATCTTGTTCCCTGCGATAAATTGATGGCAAAGATAGGGAGGTAAAAATGCCTGAGAATGAACCCCCTTCAAAGAATGAAAATCCATCCATAAATCCTTCTTCAGATGATTCAAAACCCGGTCAGCCTCCCAAAAAAATAGGCGTGTACCTTTGCAGGTGCGGCGGCAATATTGGCGATGTCGTCGATCTGCAAGCAGTCGCAGACAGTCTGAAAGAAAATAAAGACGTTGTGGTGAATATCCAGGATTACCTGTGCAGCGGTGCGGGTCAGGAGAAAATCAAAAGCGATATCGAGAAGGGAAAAGTTGACAGGGTTGTAATTGGCTCATGCTCGCCAAAACTGCATCTTGAAACATTCAGGGCAATGGCAAAAAAAGCAGGGCTTAACCCGAACCTGCTTGAAATCACAAACATCAGGGAGCAGGCAAGCTGGGTGCATGACAAAGAAGGTATAAATCCAAAGGTCAAAGGGTTAATCAAAGGCGCTGTCGCCAGGATTGGTTCCATGGAACCGCTTGTGCCTCTTGAGAAAAAACTTGTTGACAGGACTCTTGTGATAGGGGGCGGGATTGCAGGAATTATCACAGCTCTTGAAATGGCGGATGCGCATGAAGTTATACTGATAGAAAAACTGCCATACCTCGGCGGGCATATGATAGGCCTTTCAAAAACCTTCCCGACTCTTGATTGTTCCCAATGCATCCTTACGCCAAAGATGGTAGCGGTGCATAATCATCCCGGTATCACCATGTTAACCCAGACCGAAGTGGCGGACGTGAGCGGAAGCCCCGGGGATTACTCCATAACCCTGAAGCACAGCCCGCGATACGTGGATATAGCAAAATGCATATCATGCGGGGCATGCGCCAAAAAATGCCCAACCGGCGCTATATTCCTGCCATTTGCACAGGCAGTCCCGCAGGCATACATGATCGATATGTCAAAATGCAAAAACTGCGGCGCCTGCGTGAAAGTTTGCCCCCGCGATGCCATAGACCTGGAGGCAAAAGAAACGACAAGTTCAGTTTCAGTCGGAGCTATTACTATTGCAACAGGTTTTGAACCAATCGACCCGTCTTTCATCGAAGAGTACAATTACCCTGCCCCGAATCTTCTCACGGCAGTGGAATTTGAAGAGATGCTCTCGGCAAAAAGCAAAACTGGAATGAGATTACAGAAAGCAGACGGCTCATTCCCCAACCGTGTTGCTTTCGTGCTTTGCGCCGGAAGCCGGGATTTTACGGGAAAAGGCAGGAAACACTGCTCCAAGGTATGCTGCATCTACTCGCAGAAACAGGCGCAGCTTGTCAAAAAGATGAAAGGGGATGCCGAAGCCTGGATATTCTATATCGATATGAGGTCTGCGGGGAGAAGGTTTGAAGAGTTCTATCACCACACCGCAGAGAAGGGCGTCAATTATGTGCGCGGAAAAGTGGCTGAAATAATACCCAGGGCCGACGGCACCCTCATGGTGCAGTATGAGGATACCAACCTTGGCAGGAAAGGGCGAGAGAGCTTTGATATGGTAGTACTCTGCCCTGCGCTTATCCCGTCAGCCGGGACAAAAGAGCTTGCAGATAAATTAGGCGTGCCGCTCGGGGATGACGGTTTTATCGAGGAAAAACATGTCAAGCTTGACCCTGTAAATACATTGAACCAATCGGTGTTCGCTGCGGGCTGTGTGCTCGGTCCCAAGGATATTCACGATTCAGTGACCGAGGGCATAAGCGCGGCGCATAAGGTTTCCCAGTTCCTCGGGAAAGGCATGATTCTTATCCCGCCCGAAAAACCCATGATACTTGAGTGCAACGGATGCGGTGATTGCGTGAAAGCCTGTCCTTATAATGCGCTTAATCTTGAAAACGGAAAAGCTGTGCTGTCGCCCCTGGCATGCACGGGCTGCGGTATCTGCGTGCCCGCATGCCCGATAAAGGGAATCGAGATAAGGAATTACACAAGAAACCAGTATAAAGCGCAGTTAAAAGCGATACTGGGCGAGGAGCCGGGAGTGATTGTGTTCATAGACCCTTATGCATATGCAGCTGCTGATATTGCAGGAGTTAACCGTAAACAGTATTCTTCCCTAGTCAGGTTTGTAAATGTCCCGTCCATCCACATCCTTGATGCGGACGTTGTCAACGCTGCTTTTGAATACGGGGCTACGGGCGTATTACTCATTGAAGGGACGACTGATGAGAAGCTCGTATCGCGCTCCGATGAGTTATACAAGAAGCTCAAAAAGGAGACGCGAAAGCATAAAAAACCCTTCCGGTATTCACATATAGAGACGGCGCAGTATGAGAAATTAACCGACCTGCTTAATGTTTTTGCAGCCCAGGCAGGCGCGAAGGCGCAAAAGAGGAATAAGAAAGAAAAAGAGTCGGATGAAGAAGAATAGGGATTTTACTTTTATTAAAATCAATAAATTTCCCCGTGGGTGTGCCTGACCACGCCTCCGACCTTTAATTTCCCGTCCTTCAGGATGACTGTGGTCAATCCCTCTATTATCCCTTCGGTTTCAATTACGTCTCCGTCTGCTAATTCTCGTACTATGACTGTATATTTTGTTTTGTTCTTGTATTCTTTTGGCACTCTGTAACTCCTTCCCTAATAATCGGTTTTGGAATGAAAAGCTATTGTCGTTATGATAAATAAATTTATTGTAAAATATGCTCCGATCGGGGTATACAAGAAAGGTATATACTGGGATGACCGGCTCGATGAAACTCCGCATGCGGATCAGGTATTCAGGCCAGAGAACTGATTTTATGATGTCTTTGATAACGCCACATTGATGGCTCTCTACAAACTTTCCAAGAAAAGGGATCGACATGCTCCTGAAGGGTTACCAAAATTTATAAATGCCATTAATGTTATACATATAAATTGGAGAGTAAACCGGGTGATCATTACTTGGGCTCATGGAAATCCCATGGCTTAAATGATATAGAAATACCAATCACAGGTAAAACTGTGTGCGGAGCAACTATGGATTTGGTTCCCGCCCGGGCTTGAATCTATATTTCACACTTGTGAAATTTTTGTGGGAGGACGCAAAGATTAAAGAAGATCAATATGAGATTTGGGGATCATAATCGACATTTACCATTAAAAAAGAAAATTTAAAATTTGTACATCCCGGATGTGAAATTTATGAACAAGACATATAATAAAATCTTAATAGCAACAGACGGGTCGGAGCAGAATAAAAAGGCCGTGACCCATGCTGTCGAACTTGCAAAGCATTTTGATGCAGAACTCCATGCTGTTTATGTGATGGACATAAAATCCGATTTTGGTCCAAAATCATATATATCACCTGATGTCTCAGGTCTTATGGCTTTTTTAAGACATGAAGGCGAAACAGCTATTCAATATGTGGAGGATATTGCAAAGAACGAAGGTCTGGATATCAAGAAATGGATTGTGCAGGGGCATCCGGCTGAGGAAATAATGAAGCTTGCAGAAGAGCAATCTGTTGACCTGATAGTTATGGGCACATTAGGCAGGAGTGGTATTGAAAAATTTTTACTGGGAAGTGTAGCAGATAAAGTCATTCGAAGTTCGAAGATTCCTGTGTTGATAGTCAGAAAATAGTAAATTATAATTAAAATATTTTTCTTTCGAATGGCTTTAAGCTTTATATGTTCAGAATTTTATCAAATAAGGTCTTCTCTAAGGGAGGTTGGGAGATGGTCAAATTATATTTGATAAAAATCAAGGCTGGGTGATTCCGCCGCCAAAAGAGCCTGCTAAAAGCAAAGAAGAATTTAAAAAGGAAAGAGAGGAAAAAGTGAGATGGCTCATCGGGCATGGATATCTCAGGTCGGAGCGCATTAAGGATGCTATGCTGAAGGTTCCGAGGGAAGATTTCATACCACCTCTTTACAGGGATTATGCCTATCTTGAAGTCCCGCTCCCCCTGCCCGGTGAAAAAGCTACCATATCATGCCCACATAGTTATCCTCTCTTTTATGAGCCCCTGGGTCTGGATAAAGACCATAAATTTCTCGAAGTTGGTCTTGGATCCGGCTACGGCACTGCGCTGGCAAGGGAAATCGTTGGATTGGAAGGTCTGGTTGTATCTATTGAAATCGACCCATTGACCTTTGAATTTGCCAGGAAGAATCTCGAAAATTTGGGTTATAGGGATATTATCCTTGTGAAAGGTGACGGTGGTCTTGGGTATCCAGATGTGTCTCCCTATGACCGGATATGTATCACTGCAGCATGCATCGAGATTCCTCCTCCTTTGATAGAACAACTCGGGATAGGCGGAAGGCTAATAGCACCTGTGATAGAACACGGGGTTCAGAATCTTGTCTTGCTTGAAAAGAGCGAAAAACGTATCATAAAAAAGGTTATCTGTGAAGTGCTATACATTCCTTTAAAGGGAAGGTATGGGGTAAGTGAGGAGTAAATGAAAGAGATTGCCTTCATCGATGGTAAAACAAAGATAAGAATAGAAAATAACCATCTAGCGGCATATCTGGAAAGAATTGAAGCGGCTGGTTATGTGGTAAAGGCAAATAAATGTAAGGGAAAAGAAGGGTGGAGAGATGTGTTAATGATAGGTAAAGCCAGGGATTTTGAGAATTTTTTTAGCGGAAAGGTTGCAATAAAAGAAATCTATAAACAGTTCCCGCAGATATATCGCCTTCTTTTTAACCATGGAGAAATTATACTGTATATGCTCCAGGATTATGAGATTGTTTAACACTTGAGCG
Organism: uncultured archaeon; assembly: GCA_902386255.1. Classification (GTDB taxonomy): domain Archaea; phylum Halobacteriota; class Methanosarcinia; order Methanosarcinales; family Methanoperedenaceae; genus Methanoperedens. The sequence continues at coordinate 2,586 of CABMII010000013.1, read as the reverse complement.
AGGCGATTATTTTATCGTCCATCCTCCATCAACGACAAGTGCCCCAGTAATGAAATCTGCATCAGGAGAGGCAAGAAAAACTGCTGTACCAGCGATTTCCTCGATCTTCCTGGTCTTCTAGCAGGAGTTGGGTTTTGTCCAGTTCTGCACCATGCCCGAAGGCGGCAAGAATAAGCTTGCCATTGTGAATTGTCAAATTGCTGGTCGCACCCATATTTAATATAAGAATATATTTTAAAAATATATAAAGTTATAATGTTGGTAAAAGATTAAAACAATCTCATAAAGCCGCTATCTTATTTGTACATGGGGTGCACAACTTATTTTTTCGTAAAAAAATTTTAAGTGCTCCGATCGGGATTTGAACCCGAGTCTCTGGCTGTCTTTATTTTGGCGCTATTTCACGCTTAAAACTTGAAAGGCCAGAATGATTGGCCTGCTACACTATCGGAGCGCAGTAGGCTTAATATAACACAACCATATTTAATGGTTTGGTAGCCTGTAAATTATCATTCGATATATTTATATAGGACAAAGAAGGGTCTTTAGGGTGGTGTCGAAATGCAAGATAAATGTCCAAATTGCGGTGGGCCTCTGGTAACTAAGACTATTAAAAAACAATTTGCCACAGGCAGTATTGATTATCCAATTTCACAAACATGCCCGAAATGCAATTGGAGCAAAGATTTAACAGGTGCAAGCGATATAGTTTCAAAGCCTGTAGAAATGCCTCTTGTGGCAAAAAAAGAGGAAGTAAAAATTCCGCCTGTACCTCCGAAGGCCGTACCTCCAAAAGCGCAGCCAGTGTCCGGGCCATCATCTGATATTAACAAAATCATAATAGTAGCCCTGGCAATACTTGTTCTGGGCGGACTTGCATGGGCGTTTTTCCTGTATCCCGGTGCACCGACAAAACAGGTTGAAAGCCCGACGCCAACCGCGACCGCAACAGTTACACAAACCACTGTTCAAGCAACAAGCACGCCTGTTGTTGCTGAAGTTACCCCGACTGGTAAAAGTATACCGGTATTTTTAGACAGCGATAGAGGTTTTATTCGCAACAAAGAGATTACAATCAAACCGGGTGATGAAATCGTGTGGAGAAATACCGGAACAGACACCATAACTCTTGTTAGTAGTGATGGTCTTTTCGATGCTCAATTGCTGGCAAACGACAAAGAATTTCGTTATACCTTCTTGAAATCCAGCGGAACTTATAATTTCTATCTGAAAGAGAATCAAAACCTGAACGGAACTATTGTCATAGAATCTTAAACCTGGGTCCAGTCAAGCTGGAAACCATCAAGGGTCATGAGGATAATCTTCTGCTTTATGCCCGGAAGTTCATAGGGCAGTTCCTCAAAACCAATATATAACTCATCGCCGGGATTAATCTCAGGCGGCGAATTGATAACTTTTCCAAAAAAGAATTTCTTATTTTCTTTTGAATCAGAAACAACCACGTTTCTCCATCCTTTAGCCTGTGCGACCCGTACAACGGTGCATTTCCGTTTGAATTTTTTTAACGTCTTTTTAATTCCACCGATTTCAGTTTCAGTTGTTTGGACAACATCAATATCATTATCTGCCATTTTTGTTTCACCCGAAGATACCTTGATATACCCGTTTTATGTAATAAAGCATACGCATATAAAGAAATACCATCATAGGTGAATATCATGGGACTACCAGCAACAAAACGCTATTTGATCGAATTACTTCACAAACATAAACTTACATATGAACAGGTCGGCCAATATTCGGGCATAGACCCAGAAAGGGTAAAAGCTATCAAGAAGGGTGAGGAACCAACAGATGAAGAAAGACTGAGATTAAGAAATGTGGCCTATTCTTTATCCGATCTCCTCTCGAAAGACACCGGCGAAACGATGGATTAATGTTTTCAATCAAGAATGATTGATACGGAATACATTAATCATCCTCTTTTAAAACTCGATACAGTCGAGAAGAGATTATACCAGCTTGCACTTGCAGGCGAGGCTATCGGGAAATCGACCCTTGTCGTTCTTCCTACCGGTCTTGGGAAAACCGTAGTCGCCCTGCTTGTTATGGTTTCGCGGCTTCCGAAAGGAAAAGTCCTGCTTCTCTCCCCGACAAAACCGCTTGTTGAACAGCATGCAGCTTTTTTTAAAAGTGCGCTTAATATCCCGCCTGAAAATATTGTGCTGTTTACAGGAAATACGCCTCCGCATAAAAGGGCTGACATGTGGGAGAATGCACAGCTTGTGGTTTCCACGCCGCAGGTTATTGAGAATGACCTCCTCGGGAAAAAAATCAACCTTGAAAAAATTTCATGTATAATTTTTGACGAAGCGCACAGGGCGACAGGGAATTACTCATATGTGTATATTGCAGAGAAATACCACCAGCAAAACCATGACTCCCTCGTCCTCGGGATTACGGCAAGCCCGGGGAGCGACCAGGAAAAAATACAGGAAGTTTGTACAAACCTCCATATCAAATCAGTGGAGATGAGAACGGATTCCGACCCCGATGTCAGCCCTTATATTTTCGATAAGGACATCGAGTGGAAGTATGTTCCCATACCGGTTGAGATAAAAGGAT
>CABMII010000012.1 GCA_902386255.1 uncultured archaeon | reverse complement strand
TTTCAGATTGTTTTCCCTTAACCAGGTTCTTGCCTGTTCCCTTGTGAATAATTTTGCCATGTTGTCTCAACTCCTATAATATTTGCTCTACATTATAGAAGTTTCAACAAAATCGGTTACACTCCCAATAAATCCCAAATTGGCATATTTGCTCTCTACTATTTGTTTTCTTGCATTAATATTATTAATCTTTCTTTTTCAAAGCGGCACATCTCTAATTTGCTCCAACACAACTGTTCTTGAAGTTAATATTATAGAAATCAGTAGTAACACTACAAAAACATTACTAAACGAAACAAGCGCTATAATTCCATTAGTAATGGCGGATAGTAAAGAATATCCATCAACTGAAAGAATTGAATTTTTGAGTGAACTCGTTTCATACAAATTTCTCAATAAATCATTAGAAGTATCTTCAAAATCAGAGACATTTCCTTTGATGGTAGAAAGAAGAGGAGTTGTACCTAATTCCCTCAATGAAACTATAAAGCTAAAAAATTCATTAAATTGTTATCCATCAGATTATGATACTTTGATTATTTATGCGTTATATAAAAATGGATATCCAAACTTTAAGCTTACATGTAATTTTCAGGATTCTGGAACTATGGTGACTGCCGACAAGACTTTCTTTAATCTAAATAACAAGAGTAACATTGCCATTTATATGCATGTTACTGGAACTACAATCACAGTTGTTGATTATGAAATTAAAATTGTGACATTAAACGAGACAATTGGAAAAAATATTAAAAATCTAATTCAAGAGGATATAAAAAAAGCAAATATTGTATTGATAAATGAAGACCCCGTAAAGATTCTTCCTTTTAATTGTTCTCTCACAAAAAGGCACTGACCCAAGATTGAAAAACTGCAAGCGGTAGAACTACCCTAAAAAAAGGGATATAAACCTCTATAATACGGCTCTTCCTCGGCGTCCTTGGGAGAATAATCACATCATTGATTCTTTTATCCTGCTAAATCCTGAATATAAAAATATATATGTAGCCTGTCCTATCTTGGACGATTAATAGTGCTAAATGGGATGTAAAAATGACCAAAAAGATTAAACTCTCGGAACTTGGAAACCTGTTCGGAGGCCTTGATGTCCAGGCACTTGAAGGTGTAAAGATAGAAGGTGATGTGGAGATAGACCTCGGACAAATGGGAATGAACCCGCAGATGGCGTATGCCCTGGGGCATGAGACCGCCCAGCTTGCTCTTCACTTGATGAACATTTCCAGGATTTTAGGTTATCCCGTTGACCAGATGCTTGGCGCATCACCTGCAAAACCTGCAAGGCTCACTAAATTGATTGAATCCAAATTCAGCGTTGGCAAAATAGAAGAATGGAAAACCCCGATACAGGAGGTCGTGCTCGGGGCAACATCATCCGATGGCGGGACGAGAAAAAGCACAATAACGCTCGGCGGCGAAACAGCGCTCCCGTATTATTTTGACAGCCCGATGCCCCACCGCAATCACATAACCATGGACGTTTTTGATATGCCCATAAACATGGCAAAAGCAGTCAAATCAAACTACGAGGATGTCATCAACAGCCCAGCGGAGTGGGCAAAGAAAGTAGTCCGCGACTTTGGGGCGGATATGGTTACGATTCATCTTATAAGCACAGACCCGAACATCAAGGACACATCACCAGCCGAGGCTGCAAAAACAGTAGAAGAAGTCCTCCAGGCTGTGGACGTGCCTATCGTCATCGGCGGCTCGGGAAATCCTGAAAAGGACCCCGCAGTCCTTGAGAAAGCCGCAGAAGTCGCCGAGGGTGAGCGGTGCCTGCTTGCCTCGGCAAGCCTGAACCTTGATTATGCTCGAATCGCTGAAGCTGCCAAGAAATATAATCACGTTGTTCTTTCCTGGACACAACTTGAGATTAATGCGCAAAAAGAATTGAACCGCAAACTTATGAAACAGTGCAATGTTGCCCGCGAGAATATTCTTATGGACCCGACGACGGCGGCTCTCGGGTACGGGCTTGATTACGCTTATACGAATATGGAAAGAATGAGACTGGCAGGACTTTCCGGAGATGCTGAACTCAATTTCCCGATGTCAAGCGGCACCACCAATGCGTGGGGTGCACGAGAAGCCTGGATGGTTTCATCTCCGCTAAAGGAAGATTCTGACTGGGGACCGCGCGAGTACAGGGGCCCGATATGGGAGATAATCACGGGTCTGACATTATCGCTTGCAGGGAATGACCTTTTCATGATGATGCACCCGACTGCCGTCCAGGTTCTAAAGGAGATAACACAGACGCTTTACGGCGGAAAAGAAAGCGAGCCAGTAAATATTGATAACTGGGTAGGGGCGGTGTTATAATGAAGCTGAACAGCCCGCTCCAGGTTTATAAGTACCTGCCGCAGATAAACTGCGCAGAATGCGGGGATGCAACGTGCATGGCTTTTGCTGCCCACCTCATCGACAGGTCAAAAAAGCTCGATGACTGCCCGCCCATACTTAAAGACGAATACAAGAAAAAATATCTGGAATTGCAGGCGCTCCTTGCACCTGAAATCAGGGAAATCACAATAGGCACAGGCGAACATGCGAAGAGAATAGGCGGGGACGATGTTCTTTATCGCCACCAATTGACCTTTTTTGACCCGACTGCGTTTGCCTATGACGTATGGGATACGATGCCGGAAGCAGAATTCTTAGAGAGGATAAACAGGATTGCAAACTTTCGGAAATTCTATGTCGGGAAATTCCTGAAAGTGGATATGGTCGCAGTGCGGTGCGTTTCAGGCGATCCACTGAAATTCGCCGGCGCCGTAAAGAAAGCAAGCGAAACCACAAAACTTCCCCTGATACTCTGCTCATTTGACCCTGCTGCGCTGAAAAGCGCGCTTGAAGTTGTCAGGGACAAAAACCCCCTGCTATACGCGGCAACGGAAAAGAACTGGGGTGAAGTTGCAGAACTGGCTTTGAATTATAAAGTGCCGGTTGTGTTGTTCTCGCCCGACCTTGATAAGCTAAAATCCCTTGCCCTGTCGTTTCGGGAAATGGGAATAAAAGACCTTGTGCTTGACCCGGGCACATATCCCCAGGGAAAGAAGCTCAAAGAGACGTTTGAGAAATTCATAATGCTTCGCCGTGCAGGGATAAAAGAAGGGCAGAAGGATATAGCGTACCCGATTATGGCAGTTCCGCTCAATGCCTGGCTTGTCTATAAGGATGCTGTCACGGCTTCTTACTGGGAAACGGTGTTGTCTTCTGTTTTCACAGTGAGGTATGGCGACATCATGATTCTACACAGCCTTGAACCGTATGCCATGCTGCCTGAAGTGCACATTCGTGATACGATTTACACCGACCCGCGAACCCCGGTGAAAGTTGCGCCGGGAGTGAACGAGGTCGGGTCTCCGACAAAAGATTCACCTGTTATAGTCACAACCAATTTCGCACTCACATATTACACCGTGGAAAGTGACCTTTCATCCAACAAAATAAATTGCTATCTTGCAGCAGTAGATACAGATGGCATAGGGGTGGAAGCGGCAGTTGCAGGCGGACAGCTTACGGCAGCCAAGATTAATGACACTTTTCAGAAAGCAAATTTTGATTTCAAGGATAAGACATCTCATGGCACACTGATATTGCCGGGTCTTGCGGCAAGGTTGCAGGGGGATGTGGAAGATGTGACAGGACTTCGTGTGATGATAGGTCCTCCGGACTCGGGACGCATTCCAGGGTGGATGGAGAAAAGTTGGCCACCTAAACCGAAATAAAAAAGTTCATGTTTATTCCTTACACACCTTCGTATCAATAATATCTATATACTTAAAAGATGTAAAAGTAGTAGCCACAATTTTAGTCAAAGGAGGCTATTATATGGTTAATGAAAAGTTAGCAGAGCTTGTAAAAACAGCAAAACCATCTGTGGCCGTAGTCGGGCTTGGTGGTGCTGGATGCAATATTACGACTTGGATAGCAGAAAAAGGAATGGCAGGCGGAAGGATAATCGCAGCTAATACTGATGTAAATCACCTGAGTACAATGAGTAAGGCTGATAAGCTGATATTACTCGGTGAGAAATTATGCAAGGGACACGGGTGCGGTGGATATCCAGA
>CABMII010000011.1 GCA_902386255.1 uncultured archaeon | reverse complement strand
TTCTTAAATGTCGGTGATATAGTAACCATGGTGCGCAAGTAGTATCATTGCATTAAAGGATAAATAATTATTTATTGTGATGATATTACTTTATTATTCATAACTGAATTATGGAACTGTGCCCAAAATCACAAAAATATATAATGATAAAATTATAGTTAATTTCAATCAACAACACGAAATGGAGGATAATTGTAAGTATGAAATTTCATCTGTGCAAGCTACAACCCTTCCTGCTAAGAATTTTCCAGCAATAATTGTAAATTATAAAGGAGACTGGAGCATAATTTGAAATAAAAGCTGCGCCTAAAGAAAAATGCAGAATCCTACAAATAAAAAAAGAAAAACATCGAACATTCGCACCAATGCCCCCAAAACAAGTTCCGAATAACAAATCCTGCAATTCAATTTACAAATCCTCTCCCGAACTCTTCCGCAAATTTTAAATCCTCAGATTCAGCTATGTGATTGTGCCAATCGAGGGATTCGTAAAGTACAAAAGAAGAGAATACTGCAACGATATTGGGTGTCCCATACAGGTATTGATGAATAAAAAGACACAGGGCTCAGCAGAAACTAAAAAATGAACTGGGGAATGAAGATAAAACCAAAAACAGGGCGATAGTTAAATACCCATAGAGATAGATTTACAAATGAAAATACGCGAAATCATAAAATTGCTAAAAGCCGATGGTTGGTATCTTGTTACCACAAAAGGCAGACATCAACAATATAAGCATCCAACCAAACCAGGCAGAGTAACAATAGCAGGTCATCCAGGTGATGATTTGGCACCAGGAACATTAAACAGTATATTAAAGCAAGCTCAAATGAAAAAGGTGAAATAATATGTATCGTTTCCTTGTTGTGATCGAAAAGGCAAACAAAAATTTCTCGGCATATTCGCCGGATTTGCCGGGCTGTGTGGCTACAGGCGCAACCCGAGAAGAAGCTGAGAAGAACATGTATGAAGCTATTGAAATGCATATGCAGGGATTAGTGGAGGATAATTTACCCATTCCGGAATCAAAATCATTTGCAGAGTATGTAGCTATTGCTGAAAAATCCAGTACGGCACAAGCGGCTTAATAACAGTTTGGCATGCAGCTTCATTCACAGCATTTGCTATATCTTTTGAATATCCGCGCCGATGCCCTTCAAAGTTCAGAACAACAAAACTGCAAATCAATCTACAAATCCTCCCCCGAACTCTTCCGCAAATTTTAAATCCTCAGATTCAGCTATGTGATTATGCCAATCGAGGGATTTGTAGAGTACAAAAGAAGAGAATACTGCAACGATATCGAGTGTCCCATACAGGTGACGATGAATAAAAAGATACAGGGCTCGGCAGATTACAATGACCTGCGGGAAACATGCATGAAAAACTGCCTGCATACCACTTATGAATTCCATCACTGGCTCATCGAAAAAGGCTATTTATTGCTAAGACCGAAATAAAGGAGGAAACTAAAAATGAACTGGGGAATGAAGAACAGGATTTCACGGATAATAAAGCCCAAAACAGGGCGCTGCGTCATGCTGGCTGTTGACCATGGCTATTTCCAGGGTCCCACAACCGGCCTTGCGAATTTGGGCAAAACAGTTGAGCCGCTGCTGCCTTATGCAGATGCGTTGATGATTACAAGGGGCGCTATCAGGAACTGGATAGACCCGGCTTCGGATATACCGATAATTTTGCGCGTTTCTGGCGGGCAGAGTATTTTGAAGGAATTGTCCAACGAGGTAATAACGACTTCCATTGACGATGCGATAAGGATTAACGCCTCTGCAATCACATGTTCCGTGTATGTCGGCGGCGAATATGAAAAGGAAACGATAGATAACCTTTCAAAGCTCGTGGATGAAGGGGAAAAATACGGTATTCCTGTCCTGGCAGTGACCGCTGTCGGGAAGGAAATGGTGCGTGATGCCAGGTATCTCGGCCTTGCCTCAAGGATTTGCGTGGAAATGGGCGCGCACATAATCAAAACATATTATACCGAGAATTTCGGAAAAGTTGTCGAAGCGTGCGGTAATGTTCCTGTCGTCATTGCAGGTGGCAAAAAGCTGCCCGAGATGGAAGCCCTGCAGATGGCCTATAATGCAGTCTCGGATGGCGCTATCGGGGTGGATATGGGCAGGAATATTTTCCAGAGCGACAGCCCTGTGGGTATGATACAGGCTGTAAGGGCGATCGTTCATGACGGTCAGTCTGTGGATGAGGCTTGTGAGATATACGAACAATCGAAGAAATAAATCATAGGCATGTCTTTCACTTTGCGTTCTTCGCGTGCTTTGCGGTGTGTGATTTTATTCACCGCAAAGTCAGCAGAACAACAAAATGAACATTAACAGCGAACTAATACGAACTCGTACGAACTCCGGCGGCGTGAGTTCGTAAAGCGACACCTCGCTTTATGCGGTGTTCAGGTATGTGAAGCATACCTGTCGTTTGATAAAACTTTCCTAAAGTTTTCAGTTCGTACGAGTTAGTTGTTGATTTTTTTCAACCAGAGCGCAAAGATAAGTTTAAATTGTTTAATTTTTAACTATACCCCATGAAAACCGCTGTGTATTACAATAATAACGATATCAGGATAGAGGATAGGCCGAAACCTGAAATAAAAAACGGGGAGATTCTGGTCAAAGTCAAAGCATCAGGCATCTGCGGTACAGACCTGATGGAGTGGTACAGGATAAAGAAAGCTCCGCGCGTTTTGGGTCATGAAATGGTAGGAGAGATAGTCGTTTCAAAGTCTGATAGATTCAAGAACGGACAGCGGGTTTTCGTAAGCCATCATGTGCCGTGCAATGAATGCAAATACTGCCTCGCAGGCAATCATACCGCATGCGAAACGCTGCATAAGGGCAATTACGACCCAGGCGGGTTCAGCGAGTTCGTCAGGGTTCCGGAAATAAACGTCGAGGAGGGTACTTATGTTTTGCCTGATAATGTTTCTTATGAAGAAGGAACGATGATAGAACCCCTGGCTTGTGTTGTAAGGGCGCAGAGAATAATCGGCGTCAGCGAAGCGCAGACTGTGTTAGTCATGGGCTCAGGGATTTCGGGTCTGTTGAATATACGGATGGCTAAATTAAGAAATGCAAAAGTCATTGCGACGGATATTAACGAGTATAGATTAAAGATGGCAAAGGAATCAGGGGCGGATGAAGTACATAATGCAAATGAAGAACTTGATATAAAAGCTGACAGGATTATCATGTGTACAGGGGCGATGCCAGCTTTTGAAGCTGCATTCAGGTACATTGACAGGAAAGGGATAATTATGCTGTTCGCTATCCCGAATAAGAATATTTCAGTTCCTGTTGAAGATTTCTGGAGAAATGAACTTGCGATTGTATCAAGCTACGGCGCGGCTCCTGTTGACCTGGAGGAATCTCTTGAGCTAATTAAAGATGGAAAGATAAATGTCAGGGATATGATTACTCACAGGGTAAAATTGATGGATATCCAGAAGGGTTTCAGGATAGCAGGGGAAGCGAAGGACTCGCTGAAGGTTATAGTTGTTCCTTAATACTATAAAGAAAAAAAGATTGGGATACAGCCCAGGTATCCATCAATCCTTATAAAACAGTTTTCAAACTTACATCATATAGCTCTCAGGTCCGGGCATGGGCATCTCGGACTTCTTCTCAGGGATATCAGCCACAAGAGCCTCTGTGGTCAGCATCAGGCCGGCTATGCTCGCTGCATTCTGAAGCGCCGTACGTACCACTTTCACCGGGTCGATGATGCCTGCTTCTATCATGTCCTTATATGCATCGGTCTTTGCGTCATAGCCCATATTGGGATTTGACTCAGACTTCAATTTCTCAACCACTACTGAACCTTCCTTGCCTGCATTTTCCGCAATCTGTTTCAACGGTTCCTCGATGGCTCTCCTTATGATATCTACGCCAATCATCTGGTCGCCTTCAAGGGACAGGTTGTCAAGTTCCTTTGCAGCCCGTAAAAGAGCAATGCCTCCGCCAGCCACCACGCCTTCTTCAATAGCAGCTTTGGTTGCGTTCAGGGCGTCGTCTATACGCATCTTCTTTTCCTTAAGTTCTGTCTCTGTAGCGGCGCCTACATTTATCACGGCAACGCCTCCAGACAGTTTGCCAAGGCGCTTCTTGAGGTCGGTCTTCTTGTACTCAGATTCCTCAAGCTTGATGCGCCCTTCTATGATGGCAATTCTCCTCTTGATATCTTCCTTCTTTCCCTGCCCTTCGATGATTATCGTTTTGTCCTTGTTCACCTTGATTTTCTTGGCGCTCCCAAGATCTGAAAGTTTCGTATTCTCAAGCTTCATTCCCATATCTTCACTTATGACTTTTCCGCCAGTGAGGGCAGCAATATCCTCAAGAATCTCTTTTCGCTCATCGCCAAAGCCAGGCGCTTTGATCGCGCACACCCTGATGGTGCCGCGGAGTATGTTTAGCACAATGGTCGCCAGCGCCTCGCCGTCCACATCTTCGGCGATGATGAGCAATGGCTTGTTTTCCTTTACCACTGCTTCAAGAACGGGGATGAATTCTTTCATTGCGCTTATCTTCTTGTCAAACAGGAGAATCAACGGGTTTTCAAACAGGATTTCCATTCCTTCTTTATCCGTGACCATGTAAGGTGAAACATAGCCTTTATCAAGCTGCATTCCTTCCACGACTTCAAGTGAGGTTTCCATGGATTTTGCTTCTTCGACTGTAATGACGCCAGAAGCTCCCACTATATCCATTGCATCCGAGATCAGGTTCCCTATTATGTCATCGTTGTTTGCAGAAATGGTAGCAACCTGTGTTATCTTCTCCTTGGTCTTGACCTCTTCGCTCATGCCCTGGATGGTTTTTACTATAGTCTCAGTTGCCTTTTCAATGCCGCGCCTGATTTCAATAGGGTTGGCTCCAACCGTGATATTCTTCATACCCTTGTGGAGAATTGCCTGTGCCAGAAGCGTCGCTGTGGTTGTTCCGTCACCAGCCACATCCTGCGTTTTTGTCGCCACTTCCTTTACCAGCTTTGCCCCCATGTCCTCATAAGGGTCTTTAAGGTCGATTTCTTTGGCGATCGTTACCCCGTCGTTAGTAATCACCGGGCTTCCATAACTTTTTGAAAGCACTACGTTCTTGCCCTTCGGTCCCAGCGTTATCTTAACGGTATCAGCCAGCTGGTCTACTCCTTTCATGAGTGCATGCCTGGCTTCGTCATTGAAAATTATTTGCTTTGCCATATCATCCCTCTATCTTTGCGATTACATCCTTTGATTCAAGGATGAGGTATTTTTCGCCGTCCACTTCAAGTTCTTCAGAACTGTACCCTGTGTATAAAATCACGTCACCTTTTTTTACAGGGAATTCCTTGTCTTCAACTGTGCCTATTTCCATCACGATCCCCTGTTTTTTCTTTTCCTTTGCAGTTTCGGGAATAAATATCCCGCCTCTTGTCTTTTCTTCTTCTTTTACCGGTTTGATTAAAATTCTTTTGCCTAATGGTTTTATTTTCATTGAGTCACCTTCCCATTTCAAATGAATTTGTTGAACGGTTAATCATGTTTGCGGTTCTATAAATATTTTCTTAATCGGTTAGCCTTGCACTTTTTAAAATAATTAGATTAGCTTTGACTATCAAAATTTGTCGGATGAGTAACCAGAAAAAAAATATCCGTTTGCCTTTTGTGGTAAAACACAAGTTACCATAGGTGTAGAAGCTTCATTATTCTGACACAAAAACAGGCTATAGATCAACCATGTATCTTCTCAATGTGTTGAAATGAGGTACTTTTTCCAGTCCAAGTTCTTTTTTTTGTTGCTTGAGTTCTCTAAAGCTGGTTTTATAGTATATTTTTAATGAAAGGCAGATTATGATATCCCTTGTTGGAATCGGTTTTCTTCCTTTTCCCTTGTATAGAGATGGAAGTGGAACCGTATCCAGAGCCAATAACAATACCGATAGAAAAGCTTGAACCCTCCGGGTTTTAGCCTCATTATACTCAAACCAATTACGTTTGGTCGTGCTCAAGGCTTATTTTCTTCAAATTTTTTGAGGTCTTCTTTTTCGAGTGTGATCTCTTTGGTATAGACTTCTGCATCAAATTCTTTCAAAAAATCAAGTATCTTTTCAGCATTTTCTTTCTTGACGATTACAACACTTCTTATAGGGTTAATAAGAATGTGAGGGATTTCGTCAAGAAGACCTTTTCTTTCATAAAGATACTTCCCTTTTTGAGAGTGGTCTTTGTACCCAAACAAACGATTACAAAATCGCTTAATCTCTCTGACGGGGGTCTTTGGTCTATTTCTGAAAGCTATGATTATGCCTTTCTCTTCACCATTTTTTACATTAAATATGGATGTCAGGAACATATTATACGGTATACAACTTACCGTATAAATAAGTATCGGTCAAAAGTATATGAAAAAATCAAACTCTTTAAAAATTCAATTTATGTGCAAAGCTCAGAGAGGAATAGCATACTCTCTATATTTTTATACATAAGGCTGACAGGATAAAGGGTAAAAATGATATGTTGTAGAAAAACCTTTAATCCCACCCTTTATCCCAATTATTTATACATAACTCTGGGTTAATAAACTTTTTGGTTTGACCATGTTTTGAAAAACCCTATCGGTTGTTATTATATTCAAATAACTATATTTTTTAAATTCTTATGAATAATCAATATTTATAGGAATCAACCTCTTCCAAAGGCTTTTTATCTTTTTTGAGAGGTTCGTCTTTGACATCGACATCATGAAAACCCGTTTCATTTATCTCTTTTACCCTGCCAACATTCTCGGCAATTTTTCGAAGGGATTCTTTGCTTTCTTTTGTTTGCGGTTTGGGCTTTGGTTTTGCTCTTCCTTTTTTCAAAATATAACCCACAGGCTTTAATTCGGATTTTAAAAGTCCAAGCTCAACTTTTCTCTTGTTTATCAAATCAAGAATCGGCTGCCTTGATTTTTCCGACATGTTCTCAAGCATTTTCTCAAGTTTTGCGAGCACTGCATCTTTTTCGGTTTCCGGTTTTTCATTTTCCATTTTAAGCCTCAATTCTTCCATATGCCGTATTCTTTTCATGATAAGTTCGGAAGTTCCTATATCACGCCTGCTATAAAGAGCACCTTTCAGAATAGAAAGACCTTCTTGTGCTTTCTTTTCCGCTTCCCCGATACCATCAGCAATGCCAAGGACAGCAATAGCCCTGGAACCAGTGGTGTAGATTTTATTATCCTTCTCATATACGCTTGAATAAAAAAGAAGCGTATCCTTTAGTTCCCCGGTTTCTATAACGGAATCCATCACAGGATTGTCAGGATAGCCTGCAGGAACCGCATATTTGCATACTGTCGCCTGCTTCTTAAATGTGACCCTAATATTATCCAGCGTTCCATTGACAACTGCATCACATACATCCAGGAAATCATTTTCAAGAATTGGGAGAACATTCATGGCTTCGGGATCGCCAAAGCGCGCATTAAATTCGATAACGGAGATACCCTTTGCCGTAGCCATGAACTGGCCATACAGGACACCCTGATACGGCACGCTGGTTTCTTTCTTTATGGCAAGAACGGTATCCTTCATTATTTTCTGTGCATCTGTGTAATCCGATTCTTTCATGAAGGGAAGAATATCTTTTGAATCATTATATGAGCCCATACCTCCTGTATTTGGCCCTTTGTCCCCCTCATAGGCTCGCTTGTGGTCCTGGACCGAGGGCGCGTACGCAAGGGTATTGCCATCCACGAAAGCCTGCACGGTAAATTCCTCGCCGATTAACCGCTCTTCAATGACAAGGTCATCATTTTTAAGGACTTCCCTGGCATAAACTTTGGCGCCGTTTATATCGAAATGGTCGCCCATGACGCGGACGCCTTTTCCGCCTGTAAGACCAGCAGGTTTTATGACAACATCGCCCAGCTCATCGATATATTCATCAGTACCGCTCTCTCCTTTTCTGAATACTTTGAATCCCGGGCATCCTGGAATATCGTATTTTTTCATGAATTCCCGCGTCCATGCTTTATCAAATTCAATTTGGGCAGCCAGCTTTCGCGGCCCCACAACTGGGATTCCCGCATCCCAGAGCAAATCGGGAATACCGGCTGCAAGCGGGGCTTCTGGACCTATGACTGCAAGTTCGATTTTATTCTTGACTGCATAGTCAATTATAGTGGGGTCTGTCTCTTTTACAAGGAGGAAGTCTTTGCATAAACGCGCTATTCCAGGGTTTTTCTTACTCATCGCTGCATAAAGTTCCGGGTTTTTCCGGCTTCTGGTAATAGCGTCTGCGATGGCGTGTTCGCGCCCTCCGCCTCCGACTAAGAGTACTTTCATAGGATACCCACAATGTGTTTAAAAATAAAAATGTTCTGGTCAATTGACATCTCCGTAAACTTCATAAATAATCAGCACGTCTAACAATCAAATGACAGTCTTAGACGGATATCAGGCATTTTTTGACGCATCATCTGACCCTAATCTTGAAGCCTCCAAAAAAAAGGATGGCATGTTTTTTATTTTTCGTTCAATAGAGGCATGGAAAGAGGAAAAATGCAGGGAAGAGGATATTCCGGCAGAAGAACTGGTCTGCAGCGAGTTTAAGAAAAACAGGTTTATTGCTCACCCATAATAACGAGGAAACGAATGGGAAAAGTAAAATCAGCCATCCCGGGTCTTGATGAATTAATCGAAGGAGGTTATGTCGAGAATGATGTAATCCTTGTAACAGGCGGGCCGGGCACAGGGAAAACAACATTCGGCGTGCAGTACCTGTATGGCGGGGTTCTAAATTTTGATGAACCCGGTGTCCTTGTCGTGATGGAAGAATCCCCCTCGCGGATAATAAGAGACATGTGGAGATTCGGGTGGGATATTGAAAAGCTCGTATCCCAGAAAAAAATGAAAATAATATACGCGAACCCTTTTACATATACGAAATTTGTAAAAACCCTTGAAAAAAGCCCGATCAATACCATAGCAGCAAGAAAAAATGTCGGGAGTATCTTTGAGCAAATCCAGGCTGAGGTGGAAGCAATAAATGCAAAAAGAATATTTATTGATTCCATAACTTCTTTTAAAATAGCAACAGATAAATCAGAAGTCAGGCAAAAAATATCGGAGTTCATTAAGAATCTTGAATATCTTGATTGTACGACCCTTATGTCAAGTGAGGTACAGGGCAAACAATCTTCATTCAGCGTTGAAGAATATCTTTCATCCGGCGTTATCAGGCTTCACGTGTTCAGGGTAGCGGGAAACCGGGTAAAGGCAATAGAAATATTGAAGATGAGAGGCGTCAAGCATGATGAAACCCTGCATCCATACGAGATTAAGGATAAAGGCCTCATCATTTACCCGAATGAGACCGTGATGAACGATGAAGTGAGCCTTTTTGACTCGGCAGCCAGAAAATAACATTCAGGATTTATATGACTCTTAATTATGATGAGATAGTACGGAAATACGAAAAATATGTATTCCAGACATACACCCGCCAGCCCCTTGCGATAAAAAAAGCATGCGGCGCGGTAGTGACGGATGTCAACGGTAAGGAATATATTGACTGCGTGGCAGGAATCGCGGTGAATAACGTGGGTCACTGCCATCCAGCTGTAGTCGATGCCATAAAACGCCAGGCAGAGCAGTTAATACACGTATCGAATCTTTATTATACCGAAAACCAGGCTCTTCTTGCCGAGGAACTTTCGAAGCTTACAATGCTTGATCGTGTCTTTTTCTGCAATTCAGGAGCTGAAGCCGTTGAAGGCGCACTGAAACTGGCAAGAAAAGCTTCAGGTAAAAAAGAATTCGTTGCCACTGAACATGCCTTCCACGGAAGGACAAGAGGCGCTTTGAGCGTCACGCATAAGGAAAAATACAGGAAACCATTTGAACCTCTCGCTCCCGCTGTATTCGTGCCATACAACGATGCCGATGCAATAAGGGCGGCAATCAATGAAAACACAGCAGGCGTGATTCTTGAGCCCGTACAGGGGGAAGGCGGTGTTATAATACCTTCTGATGGATACCTGAAAGAAGTGCGGGAAATATGCGATGAAAAGGATACTTTATTGATACTGGATGAAGTGCAGACCGGGTTTGGGAGAACGGGAAAATGGTTTGCAAAAGAGCATTCCGGCATCATACCCGACATTATGACCACAGCCAAGGCGATGGGCGGCGGCTTTCCCATGGGCGCAATGCTTGCGCGCGAGGAGGTGGCTTCAAATTTCGTGCGCGGCGACCATGCTTCCACGTTTGGCGGGAATGCCCTTGCCTGTGCCGCAGCTATTGCTAATATAGAGGTAATAAAGAAAGAAAAACTTGTAAAGCGCTCTGAAGAATTGGGTGATTATCTCGTCAAAAGACTTGAAGGTTTGAACAAGGATTACGTAAAAGAGATACGCGGCAAAGGATTGATGGTAGGTATGGAACTCTCGATAAAGTGCGAGGACATTGTGAGTAAAGCCCGCGAACAGGGCGTGCTCCTTAACTGCACCTCGGAATCCGTGCTGCGTTTTGTCCCTCCGCTGACTATTACGAAAGAACAGCTTGATACGGCGGTGTCGATGCTGAATGACATTTGAAGGACTGTTGCGCCCCTCTGTTAAGAATATCAAAGAGTACGTGCCGGGAAAATCTATCGAGGAGATTGCACAAAAATATGGTCTTGACCCCGGCAAAATTATTAAACTTGGCTCCAACGAAAATCCACTCGGGCCGTCCCCGCTTGCTGTTTCTGCCATCAGGGAAAAAGCCAGGAAAATCCACCTGTATCCGTCTTCGGATGCGCTTGAATTAAGAAAAGCGATATCAGCCTGTACAGATTATCCGGTTGGTAACATCGTTGTCTCAGGAAACGGCATGGATGGGATACTCGATACCATCATGAGGCTTTTCATAACGCCGGAAGCCGGGACCATAATACCCATACCTACGTTTGCGTATTATGAAATCGCAACTCTCGCCAACGGCGGAAAACCGGTTTTTGTTGAGCGCAATTCAGATTTCGCTATCGAGCCAGAAAGTATTCTGGATAAAGTTAATGAAAGCACGAAAATGATTTTTCTCTGTTCGCCAAACAACCCTTCAGGGAACATTGTCAGCGAAAAGGATGTAAGGAAAATACTTGAATCGGTTAATGCAATCGTATTCGTAGATGAGGCTTATGCCGATTTTTCAGGACATACTCTGATGGGGCTCGTAAGGGAATATGATAATCTTATAATCGGGCGCACATTCTCAAAAGCTTTCGGCCTTGCGGGGATGCGCATGGGTTATGCCGTGGTGCCGCAATGGATTGCCCGGGAATACATGAAAGTGATGACGCCATTCTCTGTAGATGTATTATCATCCGTGGGCGGGATTGCAGCATTAAATGATAAGGAACATCTTAAGAAAAGCCTTGAAACCGTGAAAAAAGGGCGCATACAGTTGAGCAAAGGACTTGTCCCTCTTTGCAAAGTATATCCCTCGGAGGCGAATTTCATCCCGATTGACGTATCGCCCAGAACGGCAGCGGAGGTATCAGAATCGCTGTTAAGAAAAGGCATAATAGTGCGGGACTGTACTTCTTTCAGGGGCGCAGGACAATCTCTAATCCGTATAACCGTGGGTACGGAAGAGCAGAATGAAAAGGTCATAGAAGCATTGGGCGCGATTTTATGAATAACAGTAACAGCGAACTAATACGAACTCGTACGAACTTTTATGATTGGATTCAAGAAAAAAAAGAGTGAAAGTATAGGAGATGATAAAAATATGGCAGAAAACAGTGGAAATATAGACCCTGAATTACGTGACCTTATCATTGACGCTCAGAATAGGAGTGATGCAATAAAGAAAAGAATTGCTGATGGAAAAGAAAAACTTATAAAAGAAGTTAAAGGGATAATTCTTAAAGATGGCATAGACCCTACCCACAGAAAGCTCAAGGGTTTTAGTTTATGGAATAAGGATACACAAAAATGGGATGTAAAAGGTAATTTTAAGGATAGTTACGAATTGATGGTCGAACTATGTAAAATGTTGCATATTATACATCCCGACAAAGACTTCTTGGAAATTGGGGGTAATTATTTTTCACGTGGAAAAATCCCTCAAGGTAAAGAGATTCCAGATACAGATATTTATGTTACAACTCGGTTAAATAATAAGGATAAAGTGAAATTCTGTAAGAGTTTGATAAATGATTTTGGTTATCGTGAAAGCGATTTTATTATATGTTTATCACATTAAAATGGAGGAGGTGGCTAACAAATGAAAGATTACGATGAGAATTACTATCCAGAAGTCGGTGACAAGGTTTTTGTTAGGAAATCTGGAACAACTCCCATCAATGAATTTGGAGTAGTAACATTTTTGCGTCCAGATAATGAACCCCCCAATACATCTTATGCATCTGGTTACTGTTCGGTAAAATTAATCAACGGAGAAACAATATTAGCAAATAGGTACGGTCTTATTAAAACTCGTACGAACTCTGGCTGCGTGAGTTCGTTATCTGCGTTCATCTGCGTTCATCTGCGGTTTGTTCTTCAAAATTTGCCACTTTATTTTTCATCAAACCCTAAGAACCACATTTTCAATACATATTTTATAAACACTTTGCGTTCTTCGCGTGCTTTGCGGTGTTTGATTTCATTCACCGCGAAGGGCGAAAAGCAGGCGCATTTATGATAGTCGCCCTCACAGGCACACACGGCACCGGCAAAACCACGGTTTGCGGTATATTGGGCGAGCATTCGCAATACAGGAAACAATTCCATATCATCGACCTGAACAAAATAGTCCTTGGTGAAAAGCTTTACTCAGGGAAAGATGAAACGCGTGATACATACGAAGCCGATATGGATAAACTGGAAGAGCGCGTGAAGCAGGTAATCAGCGAGGTGCCGCAGGGAATGGATATTATTATGGAAGGACATCTTTCGCATCTTTTGCCTGCTGATGCTATTATTGTGCTGAGGACACATCCTGTGGCTCTGCGGAAGCGTCTGGGGAAAAGAAAGAATTACTCTTTTTCGAAAGTGAAGGAAAATGCCAATGCTGAGGCGCTGGATGTAATACTTGTGGAATCAGCAGAACGCAGTAAAAACGTCTTTGAGATTAATACCACGGACATCAATCCGCTGGCCGTTGTAAAATCCGTTATTGCGATAATTGAGTCTCTTAAGCAGGGAAAAACACCAGAGGCATTCCTCCCGGGAAAAATGAACTGGATTGAGCAAGTGGAATTGTAATTACCACGTTTCCCAGTGAACTACCTTATCAATGCCCATCCTTGGCGGCGCAACCGGTTCTTCATCTGCATATCCGACTGGTATTATAGCTATCGGTTTTGTTTTAGGGGGTATGCCAAGAAGCTCGTTGACTGCATTCTCATCAAAAGCGCCCACCCAGCATGCAGCAAGTCCCAGCGAACAAGCCGAAAGCAGGATGTTCTCCACGCCGGCCGTGGCATCCTGGATTGCATAAAGCTCTCCCCTTGTTTTATATACGCGCGATGAACGTTCTATATTCGCAACTGCAACAATCACTATCGGAGCCTGCTCAATGAACGACTGCCCCAGCGCTGCTTCTTTTAATTTCTGTTTTGTAGTTTTATTGGATATAACTATGAAATCACGCGCCTGCAGGTTTCCCGCAGACGGCGCCATCCGGGCTGCATCCAAAAGTTCCTCTATCATCTCTTTTCCGACAGGTTGGGCCTTGAATCTCCTGACAGACCGTCTCCCTTTGATAGTTTCTATACACTCCATACTCTAACCTCTAAAATAATGATTGATACTATTAGTATTTAAAATTAAGCAAGTTTCGTCTGCTGGAATTTTGCCTTCAACCCGTCAAGGTCGATTAATTCGTTTATGATATCGATAAGGATTTCGTTACCTTTTTCCAGCACATTTTTACTATCTTCTTTGATTTCAAAAGCCGTGTCTTCCGGTGGTATTTTGATGCGCGTCACCGAAGCCCTGTGTTCTTTAAGGCGAACATCCTTTGATTCCCTGACATTTTCTGTCTTTCGTCCTTCAATCCCGAGTAATTCAAGTTCGTATTTGAAACACGGGCGGTGGAAAAGTGAGGAAAGTATAAAAACCGCGATTTCAAGCCGGTCTGGCATATCGATATTCTTAATATGGTCTTTCACGATGCCGTAAATATCCCGTTTGGGACTCGCTTTAAAAGTGTAAACTATCGAAGGCGGTATGTCAATCTCATCAAGATAACCCATATCGTGAAGCGCGCGAAGGTAGCCCGTGAGTATTAATCGATGCTGGTCGTACCCGTTTTTCTTTAGTTCCCTTGCGATACTGCTGATGGACATTTGCTTATTAGCAAGCACGCCTGCGAGGATATTGTAAAATTCCGACATCAACTTTAGATTTGATAACAAACCTGATAAATGTTTTGATTCAATGGCATTGTGCCAACAGGATTCACTCAATATAAATAGCCGGTTTCATAGGGATAGCATTTCGGCTTTTTCCCTGTGGGTCGTATTCCGGTGCATCCGCGCTTGAAATTTCAATAGGGCAATCAACAGCCCGGCTCAGGAATTCCCTTGCTTCATTCAAAGCTGAAATCTCATCAAAATCCACATCTATCAAAGAACTCATCAATTCCGCATCCATACCCTGGATATCCGTAATCACTTTTTGCGCAAATTTGGGTATTTCTTTCGCATAAGCGCGCATCGAGGGGTCGCTCATGAGAGTATTCATGAGATTTTTCATTTCAAGAGCATTATCCTTTTTCATCAATATGGCTTTTTTCAGAACTGCCTTTTTCCATGACGCTGCAGTGTACAATACTATCCTTTTTGGTTTAATCTTTATAAGGCGGATTATTTCTTCTATATCTTTGAGGGTGTTGCTTGTTATCTCTTCAGCAAGTTCTGCGCCCCTATCAATTAGCGACGGGTCTGCTTCGGGGTATTTCGCCCGCGAGATGAATTTCCCGCCCGATTCCTCTTCAATTTCATCGCATATGTGGGGTGTGAAAGGCGCCATCAACCTTATCCAGGTGTCAAGAACCCGTTTCCTGGCAGCGCTTCCGCCCCGGCGCTCATACCATTTCATATCGTTCATGAGAAGGTAAAATGCATTCTGGACTGCCCTTCTTGTCTGCATTTTATTAAGCGCATCAGTGGTTTCCCCTATCCTGTGTTGTAATTTACTCAACATCCATTTATCAATTAACTTTAATTCCCCGGCTTCCTCCACATTTTTATCATGTATGATATCGAAGGCGGTTTTATAGAATCTTTCAATCTGTTTCCAGGTAGATTCAACATCAGCCGCGCGCCAGTCTGCATCCTGGACGTGTTCTGCAGTGCTCAGGATATAAAGGCGCGTGATATCTGCCCCGAATTCCTTAACTGCAGATTTCAATGTGAGTATGGGCCCCTTTGATTTACTCATCTTTTCGCCTTCAAGCGATACAAAACCATTGATGGCAATCGCGCGGGGCCATAAAGTTTCCGGGAATATCGCTACGTGATGGAAAAGGAAAAACAAGAGGTGATTCGGGATCAAATCCTTTCCTGAGGTGCGTAAATCGACAGGATACCAGTACATGAAATCATTTCTAATGCCATTGATGACGCCGATATCTATCCCGGTTTTTGCCGCCGTATTTTCAGGTGTGCCCTCACCGAGCAGGCAGTAGTTGAAAAACTCATCTTTTAATTGTTCGGGTTTGAACATATCAAGGTATTTTGCAATAATATAATAACTCATGTAAATGGTGGAATCGCCAAGTGATTCTATCATCCATTCTTTATCCCACGGGAGTCTTGTTCCAAGTCCCTTGCGCCGCGCGCATGCCTTATCCTTCAACCAATCAACCTTATTTTCAAAATCCACTCTCAATTCAGGCGGGATTATTTGCATGCCTGCAAGGCATTTATAGACTTGTTCTTTCCACGATGGTTCTGAATAATTCAGGAACCACTGGTCTTTTACCATTTTGACAACACACGTTGCTCCGCACCTGCATACAACAGGCTGCTCGCTGAATTCATAGAAAACATCGGCAATTCCCTCTGAGATAAGGTCGTGAGTCAGGACGTCTTTTATTTTGGAGACCGCCATGCCTGCGTATTTTCCTGTAGTCTCTGTCAGCACGCCGCCGTGAAATTCCCGCCTGTAAACAAGTTTGGTCGCTTCCTCAGCCTTCGGGTCGTTCTGGTCTTTGACTTTTAGTACATTGACCGCATCGACAGCCGGGTATTTTCCATATTCAGGCACCTTAATCAGGGAAATAAGCGGAATTGTTGAAACGTCCTCGGTTATCCCGTATTTTGCAAGGTCTTTGCCTTTCAAATCGCGAAGCGCAAGATAATCATAGGGCGCATGGGCTGGCACGCTCATGACTATACCGCTGCCGTTCCCGGCGCTCACAAACGAAGCAGGTAGTATCAAGACATGGGAGCCGGTGACCGGGTTTTTCACTTTTTTCCCGATCAATTCTTCGCTGTTGACATCGCCCTCAAGCTCCACATTTTTATCCGTAAATTTAAGTTTGAGATAGGCTTCTTTACTGACTATCCACGTCTCATCGTTGACCTTTATCCTCACATGATGGTTTTGCGGATTCACCCAGAGGTTCGTAACCCCGAATACCGTTTCGGGGCGTAGTGTGGCGCAGGGAAGAATATCGTTATTGAGTTTGAATTTGATAAGAGTATAATCAATTATCGTGGCATCCTCGCCTCTTAAGATATCGTGGTCTTCGACCGGATTTTCATCGTTCGGGCACCATCTGACAGGATGTGCGCCCTTCACCACCTTATTTTTGGAATGGAGAAGGTTGAACTGCCATGTTATGAATTTCTGGTAATGCGGGTCGGTTGTTGTGAATTTTCTCCTCCAGTCGATTGAAAAACCGATGCTTTTCATAGCCACTTCGTCTTCTTTGCTGAAATATTCCACTATTTGCTCGGGAGTCTGTATGGTATCCAGTATATCAAGAGATATTTCATGGAGCTTATTATAAACACGTATAGTCTCGGGGTCTTTTTTCTGTATCTGTTCAGCCAGGCCCACTATCGGCGTTCCCGTGGCATGGAAACCCATAGGGAAAAGGACATTGTATCCCAGCATACGTTTGTATCGCGCGATTACGTCGCCGATGGTAAATGTCCTTGTGTGACCAGCATGAAGGTTCCCGTTTAAATACGGGTATGGGATGGTAATAAAAAACTTTTTTTGATTATCAGGGTCAGCCTCGTATATTTTTGCTTCAGCCCATTTATGCTGCCATTTTTCCTCTATTTCCTTCGGGTCATACCTTTCTTTCATTCGCCCTTTTGCACAACCTATAAGTAAAAAGCTTTAACGGTTTGGCTCGACTTTATAAACAACCACATCCCCGTATTCGAATGCCCTGGAAAACTTTTCAGGATGGGAATCAAAAAGTCTGGGGCTTCCGTATCTTTTTGCCTCAATCTCTCCAAAATAGATATAAGAGACATTATACTTCCTTAAAAGCGCGTTAACATTATCAGAATTAAGGGAGGTATACATGGTATTCACATCCGAAAAGCGGGTATTTATTTGCGTATAGTCTGATCTCCAGTTAATTTCATGTCCTCCCCATCCGATTACTGTGGGAAGGCCCGTAAATGCGGTTATATACGTATTCCATTGGTACGGTTCCCCGCTTGCCTGCAAAACCACGGGCTGCCCCGTTAGATTCCTGAACCACAAAATAGCTGCGTACTCCTGCGGATGTTCCTTTTTTACATACGATTCCCCATCAAAGGAGGGTTCTCCCCTGAACATTCCCGATTTTCCGATAGTGGCAAATACGGGATATACTGAAACCATCAGGATGAGGATAATTGCAAAAATTCCCCACATCTTTTTTTGGGAAAAGGAATCCCTGAACTGGAATATTGCATAGCCGGCAGGAACAGCCCATAGAATCCAGTTGTCAAGATATAATTTGAAGACCGTATTTAGTCTAAAAATGGCAGGATTTGCGCTTCCCATTTCATCTTTTATATAAAAAAGCTCGCAGAATAACGATAACAGAACACCTGTTATGATCAAGATTATAACAAAAACCCGGGTCTTATCCTGTTCTTTTAAAAATGACAGGATTGACAGGATTAGCAGTGGGGCAAGTAAAATTAATAATTCAAACTTCAATACCAGTGAGAGAATGAAAAGCAAAATGAGGGATGATATTAAATACAGGGGTCTGGGGAATGATTTTTTTGACTTCGGCATGACAATCCTTGATATCAAGTAAAGGAACAATCCATAAATAGCGAGATAATACACAAGCTGCGTCCGGCCATCTGGGGGTACGGATGAAACGGTATTTTTGAGATTATATGAAAAATGATACGGCAGGTAGAGCAGATAGCTAAATGCTGTAACAGCGATTATTGCCAGAATTGGTTTCAAGTATTGTCTTGATTCGATTGGCTTTGCATTTTTTAGTGATAAAAATAAATTAGAACCGATGATAAAGATAGACAGAGCCATGTAAACCGGGTAATCCCACGTATTCAATGGATACAGGAAACCTATAGCCAGTCCCAGCGCCAGTATTGGAACGGTCTCTAGTGCATTGGATTTGAAGATATTGAACAGAAGGAGAAGAACAAGAAGCTGGAACGTGATGGCAATCATGTGGGCATGGACGTCGCCCTGGAGAAAACTGAAAAACGGGAACTCGTTAATGGTATTGGGAATAACACGCGAACTTGGCCAGTAATTAAACGACAGGATGTTATTTATCACATTATCTTTGCTAAGCAGGATATCCGTCAACTGGAAAAAACCCACAAGATTCCCTGCGATTGTTACAAGAAATGCGGTAATTATTCCGTACTTTATTTTTTCGGTGAGGTTATATCCAATCCCGAGCGCCGTTGAAAAAGCAAGGGCAAAAAATGAGGCAGTGGCAAGGTTGAACGCGATGGACGGCAAAACCGAAGTGAGCTTTATCAAATCAGCTACAATCAGGTAACCGAAATAATAATAATACATGACCGTGCCTGACATCCAGGGGTCCTGGGGCGGGAATTGCGCCGCCCGGAGGAGTCCGTTAATAAACGACATATCCATAAATTTCTCACCGCCGATCCAGTAAATATCAGGGCTGTATGCTCGGATTATCGCAAAAGCCACGAATGCCCCCGCAAACAGGAGTTCAAATGTGATTAAATATTTTTTATCAACCTGAGGTTTTCCTTTTACAAGACAGATTATGAATGAACATGCACCGATAAACGCAAGAGAAATCAAAACTGAAAAATAAGAGTATCCGAAAAATATTGAAATTATCCAGCTAATGTATGTCAGGAGCAATAATCCGAGAGGCTTTGAGACAGAGTATCCGTTATCCTTCAAATTGCGGGATATTTGCTGGGCAATCGGAAGGGCGGCAAGTCCGATTATTTCTAAAATCAGCCACCAGATTACGATATCAAAC
Source organism: uncultured archaeon (assembly GCA_902386255.1). Classification (GTDB taxonomy): domain Archaea; phylum Halobacteriota; class Methanosarcinia; order Methanosarcinales; family Methanoperedenaceae; genus Methanoperedens. The sequence goes on along the minus strand of CABMII010000011.1, from coordinate 831 downwards.
AGGTTTAATCCCATAAGGCAACATCACAGGCATTTAATACTTTTTTCAGATATATAACGGACATGGTGTCATCAAACCAGCAAATAACAAGTTATATCTGCTTTGGATGATGAAATCTGAACATAATTTATAAGAATAATGCAAAATCGTTATCGAGAAGGCATAAAAAGTGCAAAGGGTATTATCGAGGAAAATATTAAAATGGAAACTGATTCAAGTTGGTTAATCTCTCATGAAGTAGCTATCAGAGAATGGTTGCTTGCTATCGGTACATTAATTTTAGCACTAGTTGCATACCTGCAAGTAAGAGCATCTTACAGACAAATAAGTGAGTCAAGATTTCAAAGAAAAATTGAAACGCACAATGAAGATTTAAGAAAGCTGTTTCAACAGTGGCATGATCATGTGCCCCGCATTCCTAATGAATCTGAATTTTATGATTTACATTTTTTATTATTGCCGATGTTTTTTGAACAGGAAGCTTTATTTTCAGATTTAGAGAAACATTTACCGGCCAAATATGAAAATCTCATGCAGAAATGGAGTAATTTCAGAGAATTAATTAAAAGATACTGCCAATTACGGCAGGAAATTTTTGATAAAATCAATGCTTTAATATCTGATATGCAAAACGAAGCGTTAAATTGCAAATTTCCCCCCGATTCAATATTTTTAAAAGCAAATTCACTATTAACTGGCAAAGAATGGCACAATCCAAAAATTCAGTGATTCTGTAATTTTTCACGACGAGAACCAAAACAATCTGGTAACAAATCAACCGCCATAAATCGCTTCCACATAAAACCAAGTCATTTATCAAGTAAAAAGGCA
>CABMII010000010.1 GCA_902386255.1 uncultured archaeon | reverse complement strand
TCGTGCCAATGGGAAAGCATATATTATCGTTGGGGATAATTTCATCCGTCCTTAGTTTTGTTTGTTTCATAGGAAATCAGCATAAACATGCTAAGGACACTTATTTTATTTAACTGTCAAAATTGGGATATAATTCCCTGAGATTCCGATATGTTCAGCAGCTCCTTATGCCATGCAGCAGATTCTGGAATGTCGATGCCTTTTGCTTTGAGAATCTGTTTCAAAATATTTTCGATACCATTGTAAATATTATGAAGAAATGTGGCGATGGCTGCTAATTCAATAACAGTCTTCTCATTTCTTGCCATTGCATCTATGAGATTACCAAGTGCAATCTCAACATTTTCTTTTTCTGCCAGTATCCTTTTGTGCAGTTCATCCATAAATTTTTTGTCCAGTTTCTTCTACAAGGTCGTTAAATAATGATTTCTTAGTAAGATCAATAAGATGAACTGGCTTGGATAGATATTTGAATAATTCAGCGTAAAATTTGAAGAATAAACGAGGTTCGATTCCTTTTACTCCAAGGTCTATATCGTTGGCTTTTTTCCCTTTTTCTAACGATGAACCAAATAAGATTATGGATGAGACGTTGTATTTTTTGGCGTATTGCAAGATTATTTTCTTATCGCTTTCGGTGATCATTCCACTCACACTCATTTGTTTGTTCACTTCTGAATTTGCTTTATAGCATTGTCGATTATTTCCTTTTGTTCTAATAATTCTTTTACTAATTCTTCAACTTCATAAACAAAACCATTTGTATCGAAAATGTCTCCTTTTGCATAATCTTCAATTTCTATATAAGCCCAAAAAGGTGAGTTATATCGATCTTCATCTTCAGATTTGGCCCAAAATCTTATGAAATTTTCAGGTAATTTTTCATTTAATTTTTCCACAAAATTTTTTCTTTGCTCCCAATCTTTAGGTAAATAGATGCCTATAGTCGGAGTATCCATTTCAAATAAAGTTCTAGATATCAGAAAATAAAAACAAATAAAATCTTCTTTGTGAACTATCCAATGGTCTCCAAAATAATAACTAATAGAACTATAAGGTTTTTCGTTCGATAAATAACACTCCCATAATTTTAATTCAGGCAAGTTTTTATTCAACGTTTCGTTTATATAATTTGAAAATTTATTAATATTGTTCTTACTTTCTTCTTTGATAGCTTTTTCAATCTCTCTAACAGTTTTTAGATTTGCCATAACAACAGCAAAACGTGGGTCAAATTCAAAATTTTTATCTGCCATATTCATTCTCCAAAATCTAAGATTATATGATCTATAAAATGACGAATTAATATATCTGAATCGCTTTCGAAATGTAGAGTTTTCAATAGAGTTTCCAATAATTCTCTAATAATTCGATAAGATACTGGTGTAAAATAAGATGATACAGGCGGCACTCCTTCAGGACTTAATAAAACTAAAAATACTTTCTCTCCGAGTTTTCCTTTTTGTTTATATTTTTCAGCATACCTTATTGTTTGGTTTTCTTGTTCACCACTATCAACTTTATTTTCAATTACCAACCACCAATTCTTACCCTCTACAACTATATCAAGTATATTTTCGCCGTCTTTTTTTTCTGTGGTTACTTTAACAAATAATTTGCTTGGTAGCTTATTATCAATAAAAACTTTATTAATAAAATCGCGCAAAAATTTTTCACCAAAACCGTGTGCTTCCTCCGGGTTCAAAAGCCACGCAAGAATATTCGAATGCACCGATTCAAGTCGTTTAATTCCAAAAACCTCGAAAAGATTTAAATGGGTTTTTCGCCATAGTCCTTTTTCTTTAGCATTATTTATTGCTGAAAATAAACAAAGAAATCCCTCTTTTAATTCTTCTACATCTTGCGCGGATTCTCTTTCATTGATAGTTGCCAAACTATCACGTAATGTGAATAATCCTTTTCTAAAATTTTCAAGATTAAGTGTGCTTTCCTGAATCTGTTTCATTACAATATATTAAATAATCCGATTTTATATAATGCTATCCCCTCTTCTCCCTCGCCCCCTTCAGCAACAACTGCAGCTCAGTCCTCGCCACCATATCTCTCACAGCCTCCACTGCATCAATATTCGCGGAAATGCTCGTAATCCCGAGTTCCACAAGCCGCTTTGCAACCTTGGGATTGCTTCCTGCCTGCCCGCAGATGCTTGTCTTCACGCCTGCCTTATTGCACTCAATGATGACATGCTCGATGAGTTTCATAATGGCGGGGTGCAGCTCATTGTAAAGATGCGCCACATGCTCATTATTTCTGTCCACAGCAAGCGTATATTGCGTCAAGTCATTAGTACCGAAACTCACGAAACTGAGCCCTTCGGCTATGAACTGGTCGATTATGAGCGCCGCGGCAGGAATCTCCACCATTATCCCGATATCAAGCTTTTCGATATCAAGCACGCCGTTTCGCATGAACTCCTTTGCCCGCCGCAGTTCCGAAGGATGCTGCACGAGCGGTATCATGATGCCCATATTGTTGTAGCCGCGCTTGATTAATTCCTTGAATGCCCTTACCTCAAGCTCGAAATGCTCAGTATCGATGAGGTCACGCCTGATACCCCGGTAGCCGAGCATGGGATTCGGTTCAATCGGCTCTCCTTCGCCGCCTTCCATTGCCCTGAATTCGTCCGTTGGCGCATCAAGCGTCCTCACCCACACAGGCTTGGGATAAAATGCATCCACAACAGTCTGGATGCGCGAAACAAGTTCGTTGACATACTCATCCGCTTTTCCTTCTTTTATGTATTGCTTGGGGTGCTTGGGAAGCCCGAGTATCATGTGCTCGATGCGCAGAAGCCCCACACCGTCTGCCTGCGTTTCCACAGCCCGCGCCGTTGCTTCGGGAATAGAAACGTTCACCTTAACTTCGGTTGCGGTAATGGGTTTGGGCCTGGCAAAAGAAACAGACGCCTTTTCGGGCTGCGCTGCCACAGCCGCTGGCATATCCTTTTTCCCTTCGAATACAAGCCCCTTCTCTCCGTCCACTGTTATCATCATGCCATCAGACAATAATTCCGTTGCTTTTCTTGTTCCCACGACTGCAGGGCAGCCGAGTTCGCGCGATACAATGGCTGCATGGCAGGTCAGCCCCCCCTCGTCTGTCACAATAGCAGCGGCGCGTTTCATCGCCGGGACCATGTCCGGCGTGGTCATCACAGCCACAAGAATATCGCCATGCTTGACCTTTCCAAGTTCGCTTGCATCACTAATGAGTTTTGCTTCACCGTATGCGGTTCCGGGGGAAGCCCCAAGACCTTCAAGAATAGCTGATGTTGCTACTTTTTCTTTTGTCTCTTTTTTCTTCTTTATTGTGGTTATAGGTCTTGACTGGAGAATGAATATCTCTTTATTCTTTATCGCCCACTCAATATCCTGCGGTATTCCGTAAAGCTCTTCAAGGACATCCCCGAAATCAACCAGTTTCAATATCTCATCATCATCAAGGACTTTTGCATTTTTCTTATCCGCAGGCACTGGCATATCAATGGTTTTGCCGGATTTGGGGTCTTTTGTGTGCATGACATTTTTGGTTGCGATTTTTCGCTCTTTTATGTTCCTTGATTTTTTATCCACAACATAATAATCAGGCGAAACCGATCCCGATACCACAGTTTCACCAAGCCCCCATGCACCTTCGATAATGGTGACCGGCTCACCGGTAGAGGGATGGGATGAGAACATCACGCCAGCTTTATCTGCATCTACCATCATCTGCACTACAGCGCAGAGGTTGACCTTGCTGTGGTCAAATCCCTGTTTTACACGATAATAAATGGCGCGCGCCCCATAAAGTGATGCCCAGCATTTCTTTACCGCATCAATTACGTTTTGTTCACCTCTAATATTAAGGAAGGTATCCTGCTGCCCCGCGAAACTGGCGTCAGGCAAATCTTCGGCTGTGGCGCTTGAACGCACAGCCACGAAAACCTCCTCATTCTCTCGTTTGCACAGCTCCTTATATTTTGACTTGATGCTCTTTTCCATATCAGCAGGGATTTTTGCTCCCATGATGATTTTTTTTGCCTTTTTCTCGGCATCCCTTAAAATATCGGCATTATCGACATCCACTTCAAGGGAGCTGAAAAGTTCATCGCTTATTCCGTTTTCATCCAGGAACCGACGATATGCCTGCGCAGTCACGGCAAATCCAGGGGGAACAGGGAGTTCAGCGCGCAACATCTCACCGAGGCTTGCGCCTTTTCCACCTACAATCGCAATATCTTCCTTTCCAACTTCTTCAAGCCAGACAACCGATTCATCTGTCATTATTTTTTCTCCTTTAAAGATTTTTGAATTTTTATGAGTTTTTTATCGTAACTTTCTACAGCCACTTTCAGGATTCCCGTAAGTTCTTCACGGGAAAAACCAAGTTCCTTTGCCAGATTCTCAAGAAAATGAACATCGATTTCCTTATGCTGTGCCCTTTCGACACGGATTGCCTCAATTAAAGATACGGCATTAACGAATTTTTTGATAAAACCCAATGTTGGCGTCACACTTCCATTTTCAATACGCGATATGGATTCGCGCCTCAGGTTCATTAAATCCCCGAGTTGTTCCTGAGACATCCCATATCTCGTCCTGTATTCACGAATCGTTTCGCCTGTGTCCTGATTCAGGATAATTTCGGAAGCCGCTTCTTTTTCAAATGAGACAAGCCATTCAGGCGCATACAGCAAAGGCTTTGATGCAACTTTCAAGTAAACCTCCCAAATTAATGTGAACTACTATATCACATTTATTTGTAGTATATATGTTACACCATCGATATTTATAGTTTTCTAAAAACATTTTAAAACAACATGATTTAGCATGTCACATTCTGAATACCCAGTGTCACAGCAATCCAGGCATTGAAGGGAAATGATTGTGACCTGAATATTATCCGGTTGATGGTTGGTAAGTAATTCAAAATAAAATGATGGCAATTTGCCATCTTAATTAATCTTTTTTAAGCCACGGCATCATGGAGCGCAGTTCTTTTCCTACTTTTTCTATCTGGTGCTCGTTCTCCTGTCTCTCAAGTGCATTCAATACCGGTCTGTTCGTTTTGCCTTCAAGCACGAACTCACGCGCGAACTCCCCGCTCTGTATCCTGCGAAGCGCCTCTTTCATAGCCTGGCGGGACTGCTCATTTATTATCTTCGGACCAACGGTCATGCCTCCGTACTCGGCTGTGTTGGACACGTAATACCACATCTTACTCAAGCCGCCTTCATGTATCAGGTCAACGATGAGTTTTAATTCATGCAATGTCTCGAAATATGCTATCTCGGGCTGGTATCCTGCCTCTACAAGCGTCTCAAAGGATGCCTTTATCATGCTCGTGCATCCGCCGCACAGGTCAACCTGCTCGCCAAAGAGATCGGTCTCGGTTTCTTCCTTAAATGTTGTCTCGATCACGCCGGCTCGAGTGGCGCCGATGCCTTTTGCATAAGCCATGCCTGTATCCCATGCATTCCCGGAAGCATCCTGGTATATTGCAAGAAGCGCTGGAACGCCGATGCCTTCAGTATAAGTGCGTCTTACAAGGAAACCCGGTCCTTTGGGTGCCACCATTATTACGTCAACGTCTTTTGGAGGCACAATCTGGTTAAAATGAATATTAAATCCATGCGAGAAACACAGCGTCTTGCCTTTGCTGATGTTGGGGGCGATTTCGCTTGAATATATTGCGCCCTGTATTTCATCAGGTACCAGTATCTGGATTAAATCTCCTTTTTTAGCTGCGTCTGCCATTGTCGCCACTGAGAGACCGTCAGCCTTGGCCTGTGCCCAGGATTCGCCGCCTTTGCGGACGCCCACTATAACATCCAGTCCTGAATCATGAAGGTTCTGCGCCTGGCCTGCTCCCTGGCTGCCATAACCGATTACTGCAATGGTCTTATTCTTCAATACGTTTAAATCTGCATCCTTATCATAGAATATTTTAACCATAATTGATTCCTTCTTTCTCCTTTCATACATTAATAAGGGATATAAATGTTTCATGGATTGGTTCTGTTGCGTTGTCGGGAGCTGAGCGAGTTTTGACAGAGGTGTTGCATGGTGGGAGTTTTATAAAGGCAAACATAAACAATTATTTCTGAATTTTTTTCATTATATTTCCACCCAATAAAAATGTGCTTATACCCGTTGTGGTAGCTATAAATATGTTAGTCCACAAATCTTTATGCCCAAAATTGAACCCCATAGAATCCCCTATAACGAGTATAAAAGAAATTACAGCTATGCAAATAAAAAACAATACACAAAACGCCAGAAAAAGCCCGTGTGGGTTTTCATAGCAAACCTTCATCAATCCCACTGTAAGAACACTCCACACCGTTGACATTGAGGTATTTTATCTTGAAGGGCTAAACCACAATTAGGACATCTCGGAATTGGTTTATTCTGAACCAATTTACTTAAAAACCACAACGCACCCAGAACAATAGCCCCTTTACCCACAACTTTTACTAAATTTCCATCTTTTTTATTTCCGTCAGTCATATTGGGTTTATCTCTGGGTGTGATTTTTTGAATATATGATTTTAGCTTCCGAAACCAACCGAAACTTATTTGCCTTGCCCTGTACCTTTTTATTTTTAACTTTTATAAGGCTATCGCCTTTTAGGTTTCAGGATTCAGATTTTTCTTAGGCACATCCCAATAAGCAGACTTGCATTTTGGGCATTGACGTGGCTCTTTACGTGGTATCCATTCATGACCGCACCGGAGTTTACTATAATTTCCTTAGACCACACATGGCATTGGATGGCAAAACACCCGCGGAAGTCGCAGGGATTAATCTTAATCTCAAAGGAAATAGATGGTTTAGTATGATTGAACAGAGTGTTGAGTGCCAGAAGGATAATGGTGCTCAGTAGTTTTAATTTTTCTTATTTTATATGATGCCGGGACTTTTGGATTTTTAGCAACAACTTTATATAATTCAAAGGCATTTAATAATAAAAAGGGTAGCGAGCAAACCCCTTAGAAGGATAAAAGAGGTAATATAAATGAATAATGAAAAGATATCTAAAGGCGTATGTCTCAATTCGAGAACACCAATAACAAAAGGTATATTCTACAAACCAAATCAACTAAACTCACAGCACCTTACAGGAGTAGCGATAGAAGACGGCGTATACCTCGGAGACATAGAGAAGGCTTTGATACCACGTGAAATCCGTGCAGGAGTAGCGTTGTCTAAAGGAGGGATAGTAGGTGGAGTATGCATCGGATATAAGTACGAGGAAAGGAGGCCAAGCCAGACAACAGAAGACCCTATCGTATGTCTTATTAAGGGTGCTATAAAATTGGCAAGGGAGCACCCCAAAGAGGCAAGAGCAATCGCAGCAGGCGTAGCCATAGGAACTTTGCTTTACTTAATATGGGATTGTGAAAATAATTAAATTACACAATCCTTTTGTTTCGTCACGTAGTAAAAACCGAGGGATAATATGATAAAAGAGTATATACAAAATTTACCTGGTGGGAAACTGTATATTAACGCTTTAGATATTAAGGGTGGAGCAGTGGGGATTTTGTTCATGTTTCTTATGGAAATTTTTTTCGTAGGTATTACGATCGGTCAGATAGGTGAAAAATATACAAGAGATGATGCGATTTTGATATGGTTAGAAGTGAGTGGTTTCTTCGCAGGATTATTTATAGCAATATTTCTAATATTTCACTACTGGCTAGTCAATAAAGCAGACAATATGTATATGAGCAAAATGATGGAATCCAAAAAAGAATAATACAAAACTACCCACCGATTCGCCATCCACGCCCAAAAACTCCCGCCATGCAACAGATGGATTTAGAAAGTTAAAAGTCCCGACAACGTAACAGAACCTTCTATCGAAAAATATATAGATGAATCAAATAATATACTAAATTCAGGTGCTAAAATGAGTATAAAATTAGGATTCGTGGTTTCCGAATTCAATCGTGATTTAACAATCCAGATGGAGACCCTTGGAAAAGAACATGCAGCCTTTCTTGGAGCTTCTGTTGAGAAAATATTATACGTCCCCGGAGTCTTTGACATGCCCCTTGCGGTAAAGAAACTTGCCGAGGATGAAACAATTGATGCCGTAGTCACAATTGGCTGCGTGATACAGGGAGCGACAAAACACGATGAAATTGTTATTCAGCAGTCCTCGAGGAAAATAACCGACCTTGCCCTGGAATACGGGAAACCCGTAACTCTTGGAATATCAGGTCCTGGGATGAGCAGGCTTGATGCCCATGAGCGTGTGGATTATGCCAAGCGGGCAGTTGAGGCTGCAATAAAAATGGTCAGGATGTTAAAAGAATAAGCCAGAAAAATTTGAAAGCGAAATACAGCTTTTTTATTATTTATCTGATGCCTTTTGAATTATTAATAGCCAACAATAACATTTAAACACATCAAAATACATACTTACGTATTAGGGAGGATTACGTAATGGAAGTTAAGATGCCGGTAAAAGAAATAATGACCCGGGATGTCGTTACCGTAGATATAAAAAGTGATGTCCAGCAATTAGCCAAAAAAATGTTGGATTACGATGTTGGTAGTGTCATCGTTACTGATAATAAACAGCCAGTCGGGATAGTAACAGAGCGCGATATTGTGAGGAAAATCATATCGAAAAATCTCAAACCGGATGATATTTCCATAAAGGAATTGATGTCAACTCCTCTAATAACCATAGGCACTGAAGAGGATGTTACCGAAACCATGCAAAAGATGGTGAAAATGGAGATAAGGCGATTACCCGTAGTGGAAAATGGAAAACTCGTGGGGATCGTCACGGATACCGACCTCATCGCGATTTCAGCCGAGATGGGAAATATCTTCTCCGACCTCATCAAGATGCATCGAGAGAAGGTTTTTTCAATGGAGGTTCCTCAAAATATCAATCGGGGGATTTGCGAGGAATGCGGCGATAACGTTGATACCCTGTTACTTGTAGATGGAAAACTTCTTTGTGAAAGTTGCAGAGATGCTTTAACGCAGTAGATCCGGGATTAATTAAGTAACAAATATTCGTTAAAAGGAGTATGAGGCTATGATAGTAAAAAATGTAATGACCAAAAACCCTGTTTTTATTCGCGATACGGAATTCATGACGCATGCGCGCCAGTTGATGAGGGACAGGCATTTTCGAACACTTCCGGTGGTGGATAATAAGAACAGGGTAATCGGGATATTAAATGAGAAGGAATTGTTGAACATATATTCCACAAAATCAAATGTAACTGTTGAAGGTTTTACGTCTGAATTCCCTTTTGTGTATCCTGATACGGATATGATGCAGGCCGCCAGATTGATGATAGAGGCAGGCATCGGTCGTGTTCCGGTATTGAAATCCGGACAGGACATGACGCTTGTGGGTATTTTGAGCATGGTTGATATTTTCAGGAACCTCAACCTTGACAAAATTCCTTCAAAGAAGATAAGCGATGTAATGACCACAGATGTAAAAACATGTTCTCCGAAGGATAATGTTGCTAAAGTCTGGCTGAACATGAAAGAAACAGGTTTTTCGGGTTTCCCTGTAGTAAGAAATGGTGAACTTATCGGCATGGTCACACGGCGCAATATCATCAATGCAGGCTATGCCAGGATTGAGAGAGAGGATGAGCAGGGGACGAGGTCTTCCATGTCGCCGCCTGTAGAAAAGATAATGAGCACTCCTGCATACTCCTTAAACGCGGAAATGAGTTTAAAGGAAGCTGTCCAGGCTTTCATGAAGCTTGACGTCGGGAGGCTTTCGGTATTGAATGGCGGGAAACTTACAGGTATAGTTGATAGAAGCGATATAATCAAAGCGTTCATCTAAAGGTGCTTTATGAATTTTAGCAATACGACAATGAGAAAAAAACAACAGGATCCAAGGGGATATATGCGTAATATGGCGCCCATTGGTTTTAAATCTAGGATTTCTGAAAAACCCGGCGATATAATGACTGTAGCGTCTAGGGAAGTTGTGACAATACCCCCGACAATGCCGGTAATTGAAGCAGTTAAGACCATGTTGAAGCATGGCTTCAGGAGGCTCCCGGTGGTTGACGCGGGTACCAGCCGCTTAAAAGGAATAGTGACGTCGCAGGATATTGTGGATTTTCTTGGAGGCGGTCAAAGGAACCTTATTGTAAAGAACAGGTTCAAAGGAAACCTTCTTGCAGCAGTTAATGGCAGTATAAGCGAGATAATGGAGGAGAATGTTGTAACGCTTAATGAAAAGGATTCGCTCAAGGATGCAATGGATACGATGATAAAAGAAAATGTCGGCGGGATTCCTATCCTTGACGCAGAGGAGAGAGTAAAATCCATCATCTCAGAAAGGGACTTTGTTTTCCTGATATCCGGAATTATCACAGGCAAGACTATAGACGAATACATGAGCAAGAAAATAGTAACAGCCCCATCCGATATGTCAGTCGGCGTTGCAGCCAAATCCATGATAAACAATGGTTTCAGGAGACTTCCCGTCATCCGGGATAATGTCCTGATAGGTATAATAACCGCGTCGGACATAATGCGTTTTCTGGGAAGCGGCGACATGTTCAACCGACTTGTTACAGGAAACGCCAGAGAGGTTTTTGAAGTGCCGGTCAGCACCCTCATAAGAAGAGATGTAATTTTTACGAAATCGGGTGTGGACCTAGGAGAAGCCGCAGGTGTCATGCTTGATAAGAATGTCGGTTCGCTTCCTGTGCTTGAAGAAGGCGAACTTAAGGGCATCATAACAGAACGCGATTTTGTCAGGGCAATTGCAGATTAAGAGGTTTTTATGAAAATCAAGGATATAATGAGCGCACCAGTTTTTGTAGTATCGCCGGATGAGAATGTTGCAAGGGCCAGGAACCTGATGCTTCGCCACAAAATCGGAAGGCTTGTAATTGTCGAGAATAACAAGCCCATCGGGGTTGTGACCAAAAAGGACATAAGCAGAAGGCTTAACCAGGCCGAGCCCCAGTGGCGCAGGAGGCCGATTGATGATATACCTGTAAGGAAAGTCATGACAGAGAGCCTGATAACGATATTTCCTGATGCGACACCAAAGCAGCTTGCAGAATTGATGAGTGAAAATAATATAGGCGGATTGCCGGTTGTGAACAACAGGAATGAAGTGATAGGCATAGTCACAAAATGGGATTTAATCAGGTATTTCTCAACTCTGGATATTGACCTCAAAGTCAAGGACTTGAAAATTGAGCCTGCATTGACCGTTAACAGGCATCATACGATAAGCCACATACTTCACGAACTGGATGCAAATATGATGGACAGGGCAGTGGTTCTTGAAGAAAATGATAAACCCGTTGGGATTATTACAAGTTCCAATCTCACGTTCACGGAGATGAAAAATAAAAAAGGCGACCTGCCACAAAAAGAAATAAAGATGACGCGAAAGGAAAGCGCGGCAGGAAGGAAACAGTACAGGTATATAGAAGAAGTGCCTCTCGTGGCCGAGGACATTATGACAAGCCCGATTATTTCAATCAATAATGATGACCAGGCAACATACGCCGCAGGCATAATGGTAAAGGAGAGAATAAACGGGTTGCCGGTAGTGGGTAACGGGGTTATGGGGATATTGACCGGTGAGAATATAGTGAAATCAATAATGGCAATGGTTTAAAAAAGTGAGATGATAACATGAAAGTAAAAGACATAATGAGTAAACCAGTTTCGGTGCATAAATCAGACAAACTTTCACAGGCAATGGACTTGATGGATAAGCATGATACACGCAGGCTCCTCGTGACTAACGGGAGCGAACTCCTGGGCGTGATTACGATGAGAAGCATTGCCCGGAAACTCGGGACATGGAAGACATCAAACCTTCCAGCATCATCGCTTCATGTTGCCGCAGCCACAACTGATTTGTTCGCAAAGGTCCTTCCGGATACGCGTGTTGAAGATGCGATTACATTGATGAACAGGAAAGGGGGAATACTCGTGGTGACCGACAATGGCAATATCCTCGGATGGGTTACGCCGCATGAGATATTAAAAAGCGCAAAGGGCGTGAAAGGATACGCTGGCGAGATAATGAAAGAACCCATATACGTAAGCCCCGGAGACAGGGTCGCGCACGCAAGGCGCATAATGCTGGATAACGATATTGGAAGGGTGCCTGTAGTTGAAAATAGCGATGTTGCAGGAATCATCACCGAGCGTGATGTTGCAAAAGCGATGATGAATTTCAGGGACCTCGTACCTGATAACCAGCAGGATGAAAGAATCCGCAATCTCATTGTGAGGGATATCATGACCAAAGGTGTGAAATCCGTTAGAACGAACACACCTATTTCCGAGGTTGCATCATTGATGCTGGATGAGAATATTGGCGGTGTGCCTGTTCTTAATCTCAAGGACGAGCTTGTGGGTGTAATCAGCAGGAGAGGGATTATCAAGCACTTGGCGGAGAAAGGATGAGACGGGATGTCTCAGAATTTGCCAAAAAACTGGATATAGGAAAATTATCCGGATTGCTGGATATTCCGGAACACAGGATAACAGGCGCGCTGAAAAGAAAGACGGTACAGTATGTTTGGGGAAAGAAAGAATTATTCAGGTTCGATAAACCCGTGTCCTCTATCGAAGGAGGAACATCGGTATTCACTAAACCCTTTGATATAGTGCGCGGGTTTCCCAAGATTTCACGCACGCTGATGCTTAATCCAGCCCTTCAAAAACACTTCTCTTCATGCAGGAAAGTTGCAGTGGAGGAGAAGATGAACGGCTACAATGTCAGGGTGGCGTTAATCGGCGATGCGCTCGTGGCTCTCACGCGCGGCGGTTTTATCTGCCCTTATACAACCGAAAAAGCAATTGACCTCGTGGGTCTTGATTTTTTCAAAGACCATCCTGAACTTGTGCTGTGTGGGGAGATGGTTGGCCCGGACAGCCCATATGTGCCAAAAACGTTTTATGATATAGAGTCCCTTGATTTTTTTGTTTTTGATATAAGAGAGAAGATAACAGGGAAACCCATGCCTGTGATGAAACGGCGGGCGCTTATGGAAGAATATGGGATTCCATCGGTCAGGTTTTTCGGGGAGTTCGAAATCGGAGAGGCGCATAACGAGATTTCGCAGATTATCAGGGAATTGGGAGGTTCAATGCATGAAGGGGTGGTTATAAAAGACCCGCAAATGATTCTTCCCCCAGTGAAGTATACAAGTTCGCAGAGTAACTGCGCTGACCTGAGATACGCTTTTGAATTCTACAATGATTTCGGGCGGGATTTTTTCTTCGGAAGGGTGTGCAGGGAAGCTTTCCAGTCGGTTGAATGGGGCGAGGACGAGGAGAGTCTTAAAAAAAGGTGCCGACAGCTCGGGGAAAATCTTCTTTTGCCCATGATAAAAACCATAAAAAAGAAAAAAGATGGCGAACGTATCGCTGAGAACGTGCAGATAAGGGTGAAGAGCCTGGATACTGTAAAGGAATTTGAGGAATACCTGAAATTGGTGGGTGTTGATGCTGTTTTTGAAGCACCGGAAAAGATAGGTAATGAATACCTCGTAAGAATCAGGAAAATACACCAGAGTACCAATGACAGGACTGAAGCGATACTGGGCGGGCAGTTGTGGAGTTGAGGTTCGGCGAACAAGAATTTATATATCAAGAATATAACTTAATATTATGAAATATAGAGTTCTGATAGAAGAGGACGAAGACGGAATTTTTGTAGCTTCTGTTCCTGAATTGCCTGGCTGCATCTCTCAAGGAAAAACAAGAGAGGAAGCAATAGATAATATAAAGGATGCTGCTCTTGGCTATTTAATTAGCCTGAAAAAACATAATGAGCCTATCCCACCTTCAATAACTGAAGAACTGGTTGAAGTAAATGCCTAAGTTGCCTGTAATTTCTGGCAAAGAAGCTGTCAAAGCCTTCTCTAAAAAAGGCTATGAAGTTGACCATCAGACCGGCAGTCATATTATTCTCAGGCAACGAGAATATCCACATAGAAGGCTAACAGTACCAAACCATAAAGAAATCGCAAAAGGGACATTAAGGGGTCTAATCAAACAGGCTGGATTAACTGTGGAGGAATATATAGAACTTTTGTAGTGATATCATAGCCCGAACTCACTTAACCTCTCTCTCGCAAGCTCCCTCTTCTCCTGGTGTTCTTTCAGGAAATCGCACATGAGCTCTGCTGCCTGTTTCTTGCAATTGCCGCAGACTCGCGTGCCGCCAACGCAGTCCTTATAGATTTCAAGAAGCTCATTATCATCTTCAACCAGATGGTAAAGAAGTAATTCATAAGCAGTGCATTTATCCGGCTCGCCTCCAAGCTTTTTCTGCTCCTCAAGCGTCACCCTGCCGCCAGTTTTTGCGCGCATTACCTTTTTTGCTCCGTCTTCAGGTTTTTCCGTAAGCGCAATGTAGCTTTCGGGTATGCTGCTTGACATCTTGCCGCCCTGCAAACCTGTCATGAACTTGTGGTAGGTGGACGCAGGTGGAATGAAGGCATAGCCGTTGTATTTTAATTCCACTTGCCTGACAATGTCTTCTACCTCTTCCAGAGTATGTTTGAAAACATCCACATGCTCTTCGTATAGCTTACCGCCTGTCAGCTTTGCTATTTCAGAAAGGGCATTTACCGGGGCAGCCTTGCCGCGCACGCTTAT
This sequence comes from uncultured archaeon, assembly GCA_902386255.1. Lineage (GTDB taxonomy): Archaea > Halobacteriota > Methanosarcinia > Methanosarcinales > Methanoperedenaceae > Methanoperedens. Next base: position 28,951 of record CABMII010000010.1, on the reverse strand, counting down.
GAATGCTTTATCTGCGCTTTTTCTCTCCTCTACGATGAACATATTCACTTTATACGCAAGCCCCCGCGTCAGCCTGATATGCGGGTCCTGGTCGGCGCCCACCGGAATAACCACAGGTTTCGGTCCCCCGAACTCCGCAAGCTGCGGCTGTAGTATGTCCGCGCTTTGCGTTACGGCGCTTACCATGTGTGCGATGTTTGTCTCTCCGTTGAAACCGTAGATAGCGCTTAATTCTGAAAAATTGGCTTTTATGCCAAGCTCGAAAGAAAGGTCTTTAACGTTGGCGGATTTTGACTGGAAATAGATATGGCCGTGTTCGCCTGGCTCAAAACCAAGAGCAATAGCGCTGAGAATATATTCATTTATACCAAGCTCCCTGCATTCTCTCCAGCTTTTTCCCCGGACAGCATGCGCTTCCATATCCGCAATAGCCAGGAATGCATCTCCGCCCTGCTGCTGGTGCCAGATTATCTCTTCCATCACCATTTTGTGCCCGAGATGCGCCCTGCCAGAAGGCATGAAGCCGCTCATTGCCGCAAAAGGCCTCCCTGCAAGCATCGCCAGAAGTACAGATTCATAACTCCTGTGCCCAAAAATAACATGCCGGCGCATGTACCTGTGCGGCTTGGGAATTCTTGCGAGAAGATCGTCAAATTTTGAAATCCCGAACTCGTCAAAGAGTTTTGAATAATTATCTATTTTGACTGCGCCCCATGGGTCAAGAGTTGTCATTGCCCCTATTCTCGGCGTATAGATATGTAAATGTTATTGTGGTGGTCGTGGAAGAAATATGTTCAAAAATTCGAGGAGATTTGTCCGAGGGGGGATTTTCACCCCCTAATAGCGAACAGAGGAGCAACCCGTAGGAGGTTTCGGGCTCGGACACAAGGCTTATTCTCATGATAATAATTATGCCTGCAATATAACATACGTAAGCATGTAATATTTAAGGTTATCTGTTATATCAAAAATAAATTTTAAAAGTAGAACTATTTTGTTTTTTCCCTGATATTCCGGGCAATCTCATCAAAAGCCGGCGGTCTTATCTGGAAAACATCAATCCCATCAGGAAAACCGATTGGCCTCCCTTCGGTTATAATAAGGACACCATTCGTTTCTGCAGGCAGTTCTCCCAGGAGCCTGCAAGCAAGTTTTCCCATCTCATCCTGTATTTCCTGGATATTTTTTACAATATAATTTCTCCACTCGCCAAAATCCTTGTCTTTTCCGTAAAAACCTTCGTGGATTTCTTTTTCTTCAGGAAGGAATGATTTTGAGTACTCATCAAATAGCAGCTTTGACTTTTCAATATATGTCTTATTTTCAATTCCCCTGATAACAGCCCCGCTATCAATGAGGCCTTTTAACAGCTTGTAATGGTTGCTTTCTTTCCCGAATTTCTCAAGAAATTCAATTCCTGTTTTCTCGTCCTCATTCACACCTTCGATAAAGATGGTGCTGATTTTCCCATAGGTTGATACGAAATGGTTTATTTTTTCCCTGACCTCCCCCCAGAACCGTTCGATTTTTGCGGTATCGAGCTGGTATTGGAAAGCAAGCTCTTCAAAAGGAAGTGTGGGAACCACGTAAAGTTTCCGCTTCGCAGAGAAATCCGAAGCTTGCGGTTTTTCTATTTTTCCAAGCTCTGCCATAATTTAACCTAATAGCCGATTAAATATAAACGTTATCTATAGTTTTTAGCAAACGAATCCAGAATTTCCATTAAAGCGTCGGTGTAAGTTTGCAGGTCATCCTTGCTGTGGAGGACAAACTTGACCTCTTCAATCTCCTTATTTCTTTTAAGAAATTCCACAACAGTTTTGATTGCGACCCTGCTTGCTTTCTCGACCGGGTACCCGTATGCTCCAGTACTTATGGATGGTAAGGAAATTGTCTTTAAATCCATTTTCAGGGCAAGAGCGAAGCTATTCCTGTAAGCTTCTGCAAGAAGTTCAGGCTCCCGATTATTTCCACCGCCCCATATCGGTCCGACCGTATGGATAACCTTTTTCGCTTTCAGTTTTCCTCCGGTCGTCGCGACGGCTTTTCCAGTCGGAAGCCCCTCAGGATATAATGTCTGCCTGATGAGCTTACATTCTTTCAATATATCTAATCCCCCTTTCCTGTGTATTGCGCCGTCTACCCCGCCGCCTCCCATAAGGGTGGGATTGGCTGCATTGACTATGGCGTCTGTTTCCTGTTCGGTGATGTCGCCCAGGACGAGGGTTATTCTGGCAGTTCCGATGTTGGCTTCCATTATTAATTTAATGAGGTCAATAAAGTTAGCTCTTATGGGTATAATGAAAACCAGCGAAATATTCGAGAGGCATGATGGGAATTAACTCTCTTAGTAACTTTTATAGGCATTCATAACTTGTGGATACTACTACTAAAATAAAGGATATGGCAATGAACTGGGCAACTCTTAAAGATAAAACAAAAATAATTATTTTAATTAATATAATTATAATTTTTTTAGGGATTATTTTTACAGTGTATGGTTATTTTAAGGACGACCAAATAGTCATAAATATTGGAGCAGGTCTCGTTACAAGTGGCATAGTTGCCATATTTTATCTTATTTATCCTCATTTAGATATCGAAAAGGATTATTTACGTTTTAGAAAAATGGGTCTTATTGATGTTTATCAACGAAGAAACCTGAGTCAAGAATATTTGGAACTATTAGATAAAGCAGAGAAACAAATTGATGTTTTAGGTCTTGGTTTAGATCATTTTAGAGAAGATAATGGCGAAATTGTTAAAGCTAAAGCGCTTGAAGGCATTCAAATACGCCTTCTGGCAATTAAGCCGGAATCACAGGTATCTTCAATCCGTTCGTATCAAGAAAATGATTTAAGAGGTGAAAAAATAGAAATACCTCTAGAAAAATTAAAATCTTATGTTCGAGACGTTAATGAAACTATTGTTAAATTAAATGAAGGAAACAAAATACAATTAAAGTTTTATAATGCTGTTCCATCTACAATGATTTTCAGAATTGACAACATTATGTTTATTGGACCGTATCTTCATAAAATTTCAAGTAGGAGTACGATAACATATAAAATAGAAAGCGATACTGAAATTTTTAAACAATACGAAAAACATTTTAATGATTTATGGAATGATACGGGATGTACAACTGATTTTGAATAATATCTATCAGTTGCAAGCTAAAAAATATCTATTTTCATTTCGATATTTTATAGAGATTTCTTCTAAAAATTTTGAAGTCTTTTCATTTAACCAAGGAAGATTATAAGAATTCCAATTAAATTTTGACCACTCTTCCAATCTGTTTGGAGGACTAAAGCCATTTTTAATAGCTAAATCAAATAATTTTGTTCCCGGCCAAGGTGTGTAAATATTTAAAAACGGCAAATCTAAATTTGCATTTTCATTTTTCAATTTGTCGATAAATTGCAATGTTCCCTTTATTTCTTCCTCAGTTTCAGTAGGCATTCCAACAATAAAATTATATCTACATAATATATTGGCTTTTGCTAATTTTTCATTAATCCTCAGTATATCATCTTTTTTAATCCCTTTATTCAACAAATTTAATATACGATCTGAGCCAGATTCGACACCAAATTGAAGCATTCTGCATCCTGCATTTTCTAACATTTTAAAAAAAGATGAATCTTTATCAAGAAGATAATTAATTCTACAATTAGCTTTCCAACCAATATTATTAACAATAATTTTTTCACAGAATTTTTTTATTCTTTGAGTATTAACAAAAAAATTATCCTCTTGAAAAATAATTCCATCTAAATTAAATTTATTTTGTAAATAATTTATTTTTCGGATAATATTGTCTGCATTTAGACTTCTCCAAATTCTTTTATGAATTATAGGGTTAGAACAAAAATTACAATCATGGGGACAACCTCTACTAGTTTCTAAAGTCAGACACCTTTGGAAACCGTCTCTCTTGGTTACATATTTTTTCATATTTAACAAGTGATATGGCAAATCTGGTAAATTATTCAAATCAAGATAATTCTGTTTTTCATTGATTTGGATCTCTCTTCCATCTTTATATCCGATTCCTTTAATATTATTAAACTCTTTTTTATTTTTTAAAGCTTTTATAACTTGAGGAAAAGTAACTTCTCCCTCGCCTATAACAATAAAATCAATGTATTTGTTTTCCAATGTTTGTTTAGGCAATATTGTTGGATGTATTCCACCCCAAATTACGTTTGTATTTTTTTTTGCAATTTTTGATATTTCTAAACCGTTTAAAATTTGTTCTCCTGTCATTGAAGTAATGCCTACACAGATTGAATTTTGAGATTCAGATTCAATTTTGTTAGCCCAATTGTTATCAAGTCTTTGGTCAATGATTTTGACTTCATAATCGTCAACTATAGTTGAAGCAACTGAAAGAAGACCCAATGGTAATTGAGAATATTTATCCAATCCTGTTTTAGGGAATATAAGAACAACTTTATCCAAAGTCTCATCTCGACGAATTACATAGATAAATCTAAATACAGTACGTAATACTTTAACATAAATGATTGCACAGAAAAAGGGATTTTTAATAGCAGTTGAAGGTATAGACGGAGCTGGGAAACGTACTTTATGTTCATTCATGAAAACGTTTTTAGAATCAGAGAAACATGACGTTGTTCAATTTGCATATCCTGATTATTCAAGCATTTGGGGGAAAATTATTGAAAATTATCTCAATAATGAAATCGAACTTAATATAAACGAACAATTCTTTGCATATTTTATTGATATATTAAAAGACCAAAATAAAATTCGTGAATTATTAGAAAAAGACAAAATTGTCATAACTGATAGATATTTTTCTTCTACAATTGCATTTCAATGCTCTAAAGGTTTTAGTTATCAAAAAGCGATTTCAATAATTGGGGTCATGAATGTTATTGAACCCGATTTGACTTTGTTCATTCAAATACCGCCACAGTTAGCCTTAAAAAGAAAATATGAACAAAAGAAATCTTTAGATAGACATGAAAAGGATGTTAAATTGTTAGAAAATGTTGATAGTTTATATCAGAAAATGCTAATCGAAGGAATATTTTCTAAAGAATGGATTAAAATAGATGGTAGTCAAAATTTAAAAAAAGTAGAAGAAGATATACTAAATATTTTAGAAAAATTTCTAGCTGATTATAGGGGTTAATTATCGATGATTCAATATTCTAATTGTTCATAGGTCTTTCAAATTATATTGAAATTATGTGATACCAATGGACATCCAGACAACAACCCGGACTGAACTCGTCGATATAACCGACCGCGTGCGCTCAATAGTAAACGAAAGCGGGATAAAAGATGGTATCTGCGTAATATCCACACGGCACACCACAAGCAGCATTATTATAAACGAGAACGAGCGCGGGCTAAGGAGCGATATTCTTGAGATGTTGGAGACGCTTGTACCGGAAAATAAAAGCTACGCCCACAACCGGATAGATAATAATGGAGCTTCGCACCTGCGCGCGGCCCTGCTTGGCAACAGCGCGACATTACCTATCGAAGATGGTCATCTTGTTCTCGGAACATGGCAGAGCATATTCTTTGTGGAACTTGACGGACCGAGGAACCGCAGCGTGAATGTAATGATAATTGAAAAATAATATGAGGAGTTAGAATGTTTCTAACTCTCCCCTGGTAGTCATCTCAGTAATCTTTGTAATATCGCCAAGCCATTTATCGATGATGGCTTCAGATTCTGATTTTATATTTTTCATATTCGCGCCATCTTCCGGTATCACCTGCGCGCTTGCAATCAAAGGCTGGTCTATGGGCTTCCCTATCTGCGAAAGGATGCGAATATACACGTCCTCGATTCCCGAAACGTTCTCTGCAATATCCTTTGCTATCTGGTTGGAAAGAAGGTTGTACAGCTTGCCCACATGGTTTATGGGGTTCTTCCCGCTTGTGGCTTCCATGCTCATCGGCCTGTTCGGGGTAATCAGCCCATTGCACCTGTTCCCGCGCCCGACAGAACCGTCATCGCCCATCTCGGCTGACGTTCCTGTGACCGTGAGATAAACCGATCCCGTCTCTTCATCATCTCCTGTATTGACGAATACTTCCACTTCGCGGTCAGTATATTCCATAGCAAGGTCGCAGATTTTAGTTCGAAGTTCTTCTTTTATCGAGAAATAATGCGACTGGTCATCAATATATTTTCCTATCATCGCACAGGCAACGGTGAGGGTTATTTTATCGTTCTTCCTCATGCCCATGACCTTTATATCAGTTCCGATAGCCGGCAGGTCTTTCTTGAAGTTCAAGACCATCTGGCGTTCTGTATTATATACAATCTGTTCGACTTCCGAAAAAGGAGCATGCCCCACGCCGAAAGAAGTATCATTTGCCATTGGCGCCTTTCCCCGTTTGAAAACGCTCTGCAGGTCAGTTGAACCGACGCCGAGTTTGCAGTCTATTATGATGTCATGCTCGGAATCAATATCAGGAAGTGTATCCTTCAGGTATTGCTTTGCGGCCCTGACCGCTGTGGTATCTGTAGGTATCTTTTTCCCCTCGAATTCTTTTGTTGCTCTTCCCACAAGAAGGACATAAATCGGTGAAATCATTTCCCCGCCATTATATTCAGGATGGGAGCGTCCTGCTACAACTTCAACCTGGTCTGTGTTGTGATGAAGCACAGTCCCGCATTTTTTGATGTATTCATTGCACAGCGCCCTGCTTACCGCTTCAGCGAAGCCGTCTGCCATGCTGTCGGGGTGCCCAACCCCTTTTCTTTCTACAATTTCAATTTCCTGTTTTTCGATTGGTGTTTGTGTGATTTTTTCAACGCGAATATTTCGTGCCATTGAATTACCTCTATGGTTTCCTTCATTGATGTTATTTTGTATATAATACCTTTCGGTTTGAGGTAAGGGCTTGGGGTGGAATGTCTTTTAAGAAGCAGGGTTTATATCAAATGGAATTGAAGTAAGTAATAAGTATGAAGAAAGAATTCACTATTGTTATCGAGCAGGACGAGGATGGCGTTTATGTCGCCTCTGTACCCGAACTCGAAGGCTGCCATACGCAGGCAAGAACTCTTGATGATTTAAGAGAGCGGATAAAGGAAGCTATACAGCTTTATCTGGAAGTTGAATCCGACCTGATTAGAGAGGTTCCTCTGGAATTCGTGGGTGTTCAGAAGGTCGAAGTTGCCGTTTAATGAATAAAATATATCCCTATCGCAACTCCTCAAAGTCAAATATGGATAAAATCAAGCCTCTACCAGCTAAGAAAGTGATTAAGGCACTTGAAAAGATTGGTTTGCAGCAGATTAGACAAAAGGGCAGCCATTTGTTTATGCGGCATCCTGATGGTAGAACCACTATAATCACTGTACATCCCGGTGAGGACGTTGGAAAAGGGATGATAAGAAAGATAATAAACGACGCTAAAATTACAAGAGATAAGTGGCTTGAGCTTATTGAAAATCTTTAAATTTAGGTTAAAAACGCTAAACAATGACTTTTATATCTGATTCCACAAAATTTCTCCTGAAAAAACACGGTTACCACCTCGCGGGCACCCACGGTGCTGTAAAGACATGCCTGTGGCTCAATAAAAGCCTGCGCAGCGAGGGCGGCTGCTATAAATCAAAGTTCTACGGCATTACATCGCACTGCTGCATCCAGATGACGCCAACGCTGGTGTGCAACCACCGCTGCCTTCACTGCTGGCGCGCCATCGAGTCGCCTGTCGATGTTCCTGAACAGTGGGATTCTCCGCAGGAGATTGTGGAAAGCTGCCTTGCTGAGCAGCGGCGGCTTGTCTCAGGCTATGGCGGCTCGGAAACTATGGACAAAGCAAAATGGAAAGAGGCGTTTGAACCGAAGCATGTTGCCATATCGTTATCTGGCGAGCCGACGCTCTATCCGTATCTGCCCGAACTTATCGATGAATTTCATAAAAAGAATCTCACAACATTTGTGGTCAGCAATGGGACTAATCCTGAAATGGTTGGAAAAATAAAGCCCACGCAGCTTTATATCAGCCTGAACGCGCCTGATAGAGAGACTTATTCAAAAGTATGCGCGCCGCTTGGCGATACATGGGGGAACCTAAAGCAGTCGCTTGAGCTCATGAAAGATTCAAGAATTAGGACAGCAGTCAGGACAACCCTGGCCAAAGGCGTTAATATGACGAATCCTGAAGGTTTTGCACGATTGATAGCGCTAGCTGAGCCGGAATATGTTGAGTTGAAAGCCTACATGCACCTTGGATTCTCAAGAAAGCGCCTGGCGCAGGATAACATGCCATCCCACGAGGAAGTGCTGTGTTTTTCCGAAAAAGTGGCACAGGCGCTGGGTTATTGCATCGCGGATGAAGCTGTGAACAGTCGTGTGGTGCTTTTGTCAAAGGACGGGGCAAAACATAATATTGTCTAACAAAATCCTTATGTGCTTTTATATGCTTATATCCATGCAAATATGACAGAAGGAGAGGCCGAGGCAATTTCAGGTGAAGACATACTTGAAGAACCCATCGAAATCCTGGTAAACCTCACCAAAAACGGAGAGATCGACCCATGGAACATCGATATCGTCGAGCTTACGGATAAATTCTTAAAGCACGTCGAAGAACTTGAAAAGATGGATTTGCGCGTTTCAGGGAGAACTCTGCTATACGCCGCCATCCTCCTGCGCATGAAATCCAACGCACTTGTGGAAGTTGATGAACCTCCCGATGAAATAATGGATTATGAACCTGACAATTTTGAAATCAGCGATTATCCCATACCTGCGATGCCTCTTAGGCGCTCTTCCAACCGCCCGGTGACGCTTGAGGAGCTGCTGTCCGAACTGAAGAAGGCAGAAGCGATAGAAAAGCGAAGGATTGACCGCGTTAAAAACAAGACCGAAGAGCGCCGCACTACTATTGAGGAAGTGCTTTCTATCGCCCATGAGGAAGACATAGAAAGCAGGGTCGGGAAAATGAGAAATATATTAAATGAATTATTCGAGAAACAAAAATATATCAAATTTTCAGAACTATCTTCACCACTTGACAGGACTGGAATGGTAATGGCTTACCTTGCTATCCTTTTCCTTGCCACGAAAAAGGAAATCTGGCTTGAGCAGGAAGAACTTTTCGGCGAGCTTTTCATAAGGAGGCAGGGAGCATCGTGAGCGGGGATAAGGAAATTATCGAAGCCGCGTTGTTCGCATCGGGTGAACCGCTGGACACGGCGCAGCTTAAAAACCTTGTAAAAGGAAAAAATGTGCGGGAGTTACTTCAGGAATTAATGGACGAATATTCGGGGCGCGGAAGCGCTATCGAGATAAGGGAAATCGAGGGAAGGTTCGTGATGCAGGTAAGACCTGAGTTTGCAGAAAAGGTCAGGTCACTTGCTCCCAAGGAACTTCGCTCACCAGTGCTTCGGACTCTTGCGATGGTTGCTTACCACCAGCCCCTGACCGTAGCTGACCTTGTGGATAGAAGGGGAGCAGCCGCGTATGACCATGTCAGGGAACTGGAAGAGTCCGGGTTTGTATCTGCAGCGCCGCAGGGAAGGACACGGCTTCTCCAGACAACGGCGAGGTTTGCCGAGTATTTCAACCTCGATTCTGGCGACCCTGAAGCCATAAAACGCAAGATAATTGAACTTGCGCGCGAGCAGAAGATGGGGCTTGACAAATGGCTCGGGAAACAGGGCATAGGGGTCACTCCAATGTATGAATCATTGATGACGCTGTGCGGGATTGAGGAATACGAATTAGTAAACCCGTACAACCCGACGGACGAACAGCGTGACAGCCTGATGGACCTGGGCGTGCTTGTGATTTCCAGGGGTTATAAAGAAAAACTCGGCGAATACTTTGACGGAAGAATAATCGAAGTCCAGGCAACCACGTTTGATGATTTAACAAATTCCATCAATATCCTTGCCGAATATGGAAGTAAAAGAAAAGTGAAGGAAAGTGTCGAATATATTTCAGGTTTGAAACAGGAGTATATCGAGAGAGCCAATTTCATTACTGCGAAAGTGGCGCCGCAAACTGAAATGGTATCGCGGATTGTCAACGAACTGCGTCTTGGGATTTCAGGGGATGGCGTGAAAATTGCGCCGGATTATGGTACTTCAAGCGAAGGTGAAATGATAGGAGGCGGGGCGGATATCCTGATTCCCACGCATAAGAATGCTGATATGGATGTGGTCAAAAGAATATGCCAGCGGTATGATGCTGTGATTGAGGGATTGAAAAAAGTGAAGAAGTAAAGTTTAACAATTACGCTCTATTTCTCCTCGTGCCCAAAGATAGAGTTCTGTGCTTACCCTGAAGTCCCCTGCTGCCAGTTTAGTGATTATTTCGAGGGCATCCTTTCCTGTTAATTTCCGTGTTCTTACCGCTGCAACAATCAGTCCTATTAAACCGGTGAATTTTAATCCCTTTGCCTCTGCAAACCTTCTCGCATTTGCCTCATCAAGAATAAGTCTATCATACGGTTGGGCAGCAAGAAACAAACTTGATTCTCCTGAATCCAATCCATATTTTTTTAGCTCAGCCGTTTTCCCTTTGTAATCTGCAACCTTGATCCACTGATTGATTGCATCTTTGAAAGCTTCTGCATCAGGTGATTTTTCGGTTATTATCTCTTGTTTAATAGCCGTAGTAATAAATATCTCCTTAAAAACTGTCCTGAGCATTTCCAGTTTGCCTATTCTTGCAAGAGCGATAAGCGTGGATGAATCAACAAATACGCGCATTTTCAAAACCAGCTTTGCGCCTCCTTTGCATCCCGTTCTGTCTCTTCTATACTCTGCTTGAAAAATGGAATACCTCTCTGGGCAAGGTATTTTGCCATCTGCTGTATTGAAACACCGGAAAATTCTGCGGCCCGGCACAAAGAAAATTCATCATCAATATACTTTTCCATGGCAATTTTCATGCGCAGCTCCCTGATGCCGCCCTCTATTACTCTTCTTATGACTTCTGATCTGGATGAACTGAGGGTTTGTGCAAGTTCATTCAAAGCATTCATATTTTTTTCATCAATTCTAACTTGCATGCTTTCCATATTAATTACATTGTAATCAAATGTAATTAACTTTTCGGATTTCATTTCAACAAATAATGCAAAAATACATCGATAGACCTCATCACAAGAATAACATTTCTGAAAAAACATATATCCCAACAAACTAATTCTTAATCATGCTCACAAAACAAGAAGGAGAACTGGCAGTTCGCCTCGCAAGAAAAGCAATTGAGGAATGCCTGAAAAACGGGAAAAAAACCAGCCCGGATAACCTGCCAAAAGTATTTAAAGAGAAACGCGGAGTCTTTGTGACTTTAAATAAGAAAAAAGAACATAAAGAGCTTCGTGGATGTATTGGCAGACCATATCCCGTACTGCCGCTCGGCGAAGCAATCATAGTATCTGCAATCAATGCGGCGCGTGATGACCCGCGTTTTAACTCGGTGAAACCGGAAGAAATCGAAGATCTGGTGATTGAGGTTACTGTACTAACAGTCCCAAAAAAAATAAAAGCAAAACCAAAAGACCTGCCCGATAAGATAGTAATAGGAAGGGACGGCCTGATAGTTGCAACAGGAGCATGTTCGGGGCTATTGCTTCCACAGGTGGCTGTCGAGCATGGTTTTGATTGTACTGAATTCCTGTGCCAGACGTGCATGAAAGCAGGACTTATGCCTGATGCCTGGCTCAATGGCGCAGACGTCTATTCTTTTGAGGGGCAGATATTCGAAGAGGTCGAACCTGGCGGAGAGGTCAGGGAAAAGGATATTAAGTGTGAATAATGATTAATAATATATAAGGAGTGATTGAGATGCCTGCTTTGCGTTTGTCTGCCGATTCCGAAACTGATGAAATCCTTCCCTTTGCTAAAATGGTGCATGAACTTTTATCACTCCCTGTCACGATGCGCAGCAAGAATAAAAAAGGCGTCAGACTTGAAAAAGGGAAAGTAGTTGATGAAGATTATACAGGTCCGGTACTTGAAGAGGCATTGATTAAAAATTGTGTTATACAAACCATACCCGACAGGGGTGCATATAAGGGAATACCGGTAGTGGTTGCTCCCATACAGGACAGCGAAGGAAATCCTGTTGCAGCCGTGGGTATTGTGGATGTGGTCTGCACCATCGACCTGGCTTCAGTATTCGGGAGTTATCCGCAGATAGTGCGGCAGGTGGAAGAAAAGAAAGAGAAGAAATTCTGAACCAAAGGGTTAAATCTGATAACATTATAGTAAGCAGTCCACCAGAGGTGAATCATGGCAAGATTTCCAGAAGCGGAAAAAGTACTTTTACATATGAAGATATGCATGAAATGCAATGCCCGCAATTCAGTACGCGCAACCAGATGCCGGAAATGCGGATATACCAATCTTAGAATGAAATCAAAGGAACTTAAGGGAACGTAAACCAGATGGTCGTCGAGGAACGCCTCAACCAGATAGTAGAAAAAGAAGGTGCTGTTCACCTTACCCTTATCGACCCAGACTCACAGTTACCTGGGGTTGCAGGGAAAATCGCACACGAGGCGTCACTTGGCGGAACAGATGCTATAATGGTGGGGGGCTCTACGGGAGCTACAGGTGTCACGGTTGAACAGACCGTGCAGGCTATAAAATCTGCCTGTAACCTTCCCGTCATTTTATTCCCGGGAAATGCCGCCGGGCTTGCGGAGAGTGCGGATGCCGTCTTTTTTATGAGCCTCCTGAATTCCAGGGATGTCAATTATATTACCACGAACCAGGCAATTGGTGCGCCGCTTGTGTATAAGCACGGTATCGAACCGATATCGATGGCGTATATCATAATAGAACCGGGGGGAGCTGCAGGATGGGTGGGCGATGCACGCCTGATACCGAGAAACAAACCCAGGCTTGCAGTCGCATACGCGCTTGCCGCGAAATATCTCGGCATGCATTATATTTATCTTGAAGCTGGCTCGGGTGCAGATAAGCCTGTGCCTGTTGAGATGGTGACGGCCGTGAAAAAGGCTGTAGGTAAGGAGACCAAAGTCATCGTGGGCGGCGGTATCAGGGATGGGCCTGCTGCCCAGGAACGGGTAAAAGCCGGAGCCGATATGATATGCACAGGCACGATTGTAGAACAGGTTCAGGATGTCAGGGGTAAAATAGAAGAACTTGTCAAAGCGATTAAATCGTAAAATCGGCATCCATCATTTATTGACGATTCCTATTTTCCTGATGCTTTCCTTAAACGAAATAGGCTCAAAGCCGAATATCTTTTTAAGGTCATTCGGTTCGCAAACCATGTTATTCTGAAGCGATTCTACCAGCCAGTAAACCACATTGGGATTCACTGGGGCAAACTTTCCAAGTACTGCTGCTGAGAGCCGGTTCCATGAACCGGGAATGGATATAAATCTCCTTTTTAATCCAAGCTCCTCTGCATACTGCTGCATCAATTCCTTATATGTGAAAATCTTTGAACTGCCGATGTCAAAACACCTGTTTAAAGTTTCTTTCCTGTCAAGGCACTCCACAAGATATCGTATTACGTCGTCGATGTAAATGGGCTGCACTTTTGTGTTCTCCCAGTTAAGGACAGGGATAATTGGAAATTTTCTAACAGCGGTATCCAGGATTTCAAAAGCTGCGCCTCCCCTGCCGATTATGACCGAAGCCCTGAAAATAGTGTAACCGATGCCGCTATTCTTGATTATTTCTTCAACCTCTTTTCGGCTCTCAAGGTGCTGAGACAGCTTTTCATAAGGATTTCTCATACCGGTAAGATGTATTATCCTTTTAACGCCATTTAGCTTGCAGGCTTTGACCATGTTATTTATTGCAAGCCTGTCGAGGGTATCGAACCTTTTCTGCTCGCCCCTTGGCTGGTTCCCCATCATGTGAATAAAGTAATAAACGGTGTCTATGCCTTCTGTTGCCCTGACCAGCGAATCATAATCAAGCACATCGCCTGTCATGTAAGTGATGTTCGGTTTTTCCTGGCTTGCCCGTTTCCTCACAAGGCACCTGACCTCTAAGTTTTTTTCCGCTAATACCCGCAAAACCCGGGCGCCGATGAAACCTGTTGAGCCTGTGAGGAGTATCATACATTCTCTATGTGATTTGAAATATATTTAATCTATCTAACAACATGAAGTTAGCCTTCAGTTCTCTTTACTGCGCTTTGGCGGTCTTTTTTTCAATAAAATAATACCCGCAAGGTTGATGCGCCTGCTCTTCCCGTGTTCTTGGATATTTCCTGCACATAGGCGGCCTGATACTGTGTATGGTGCAAATGGCTTTGTGAGAATTATGATTTTCAAATTTCAGGAACGGGCATTTATATAAGAACATACAGCAAGAGCCGCAATTTTTACATTCACCGACGCGGGTGCCATCCACCGGAAGAAAACTTGTCGCAGCTCTTCGAATTTTTCCATCCAGACGATCCATCTTTCGTTTTTATGTAATGCAAACCAGATAAATATTTTGATTTGATATATTCTACATTGATATATTCTTTTCATAACCCTTATCACAGATTAACGATATTTATCGCTGTATGGTTCGCATAGGCGGTCTTCCGCTTGAAAGGTCAATAGTTGCCTCCATCAGTAAAAATCCTCTTGAATCTGCATCAAAAGCGAAAAAGCTCGGCGCGGATTTAATTGAATTACGGATAGACCTCCTTGATATGGATGCACGCACGGCGATTTTGGAGTTAAAGAAGCTTGATTTGCCTGTTATCATTACCAACCGGATGAAACAGGAAGGCGGGGCATGGGAAGGGAGCGAAGATGAGAGAATCCGGATACTGTTGTCCTTGCTCCCTCTGGCAGATGCAATTGATATCGAATTATGCGCCCAAAAACGCGATGATGTTGTTAAAAAAGCAAAAACCGAAGGAAAAACGGTCATCATCTCCACCCATGATTTCCAGAATACGCCTGAGGTTGATATCATGGCCGGTATAATCAACGAATCCTTTGAGGCCGGGGCAGATATTGCCAAGCTTGCAGTAACGCCAAACACGCTTCTGGATGTTCTCCACCTGCTTGAGGTTACTTTACGCTCAAGCGGGAAAGTATGTACAATCGCCATGGGCAATATTGGCAGGCATTCGCGTGTAGTCGCCCCGATTTACGGTTCAGTCATGACTTACGGTTATGTGGATAAACCCACGGCTCCGGGGCAATTAAGGGTGGATGAATTAAAATCAATTTTAACAATTCTATAAATGATTCTTCTAGAGCAATTTTTGACATTAATCGATTATTACCCCATACGAAAGCCCACTTTTTATCTTATTTAAATTAAACTATTGCAAACATCAACCAACATTCAATTAACTGCGCCTTCTGAGCAAATAGTTCAGAGTAGCGTTCCTCCGCTGAGTCCATGAGGGCAAGCCCCTTATCCACAGTGTTCCCCACCCCCATGCTCAGCAGGGCAGCGTATCGACGCTGTATCACTCACTCAGTTATTTAAACAGTCATATCTATCTTCGCTTCACCACGACATGAAACGTAAATTGAATGTGCGCCTGCCTCAGGAACAGCCCTTCGGGATGGTTTAATATGAAGCGCCTGGGGTTTTTTACCCACAAGTAAATAATGGCACGTTGTGCGCAAGGTATTATATCAACGATCCTTTTATTTTTCGGTTCACATAGTTGTAAAACCATGTGGTAAGCCTTTTCCCCGATAGCCACATTAACAGAAACGAGAGGAGAGTTACAAATTCTAAGATTATTGCATATTTATAAAAATTTGTAAAATCTGAATAATTTTGTGAGACCTTCCAAACATATGCACTAATTATTAGGCACCCGATGAAGGTGAACAGACCTGCATATATTATGTTTCCAACAAATATCAATATGGCATATTTGGTATTTTTTACGGCCTCCCATGTCCTAATTTGAGAAATAATCCCCTCATTGCTTATATTTAAATTCTCACTTACAGAAAAATCAGTATCTGCAGAAAATTCCGGGATTCCTTTATTCAATTCAAGATGTATCTTATAAGGTCTGATAACAAAAATGCAACATGCGAGCGATATTAGCATGGTGAGAATAAAAGTACCAACCCCAAGTGCTAATATTCCAGTAGTATATTGTATTCTTAAGGACTTACTTGTGTCAAAAAAATTCTCGATTAGAAAAACATCCGAAAGAGTTAAAAAACCCGTGCCCATAGACATTATGCTAATATAGGTGTCGATCCGCCTATCCATCCTGTCCATTAGGTTGTAAGCTACATCTAGTTGTTTCCAATTAGTCTCTGAAATTTCTGAACCTGCTACATCTCCGTTCATATCTTAATCTCAAAATAATATATATTCCTATTTATAACTTGTTATTGTTAAATTGAATTGTAAATAGGGAAGCATAGGATGTTAATCGTTGATGATTATAAAAATATGCACTTAACGCAATTTTTACAAAATCGAGAAATCCTTGGTTCAACTTCTTGTTTTTAATTCAAAGAATCAAAATCTGCTTAAAATCCATTTTGAAATTGCTCTGAGTTATTTAAGACGTATCAGGTTTTCCCGCCCTTTTTTGATTTTGAGAATAAGATTTTTGTTATGCAGTTCATTCAATGCCGAACTTACTGTCGATTTCGGGAGATTGAGCTTTCTTACGATATTTGACTGGTAAAGAGACCCGTTGTTTTCCTTTAAGAGCTTGATAATCTGTTCTTCAAGGTCTATCATTTCGGTTTCTGTAATGTTTCCATACAGAGTTTGTCATAAATCCCGCATCGTAAAAAGCGCAAGAAAACGCAAAGCTCAGCTAACCATCTTTTGAGCAGGCTTTGGTCTATGGTCGAGGATGAAAAAATAGGCTCTTTTGCAGTAAAAACTATTATATTGTTCACTGTTTTTCACAGTTTCGGGTAGTCGATGTAACCTTTTTCCTCACCTATGTAAAAGGTCGAAACATCCGCAGAATTGAGCGGCGCATTTTGTCTGAAGCGCAGAGGTAAATCCGGATTAGCCAAAAATAAAACTCCGAATGAGATCAGATCAGCGTTGCTTTTTTCAATAGCTTCGTTTCCACTGCGGGCATCGTAGCCTCCATTTAACATGAGCGTGCCTTTGAATATGTCGCGAATGATTGGAGCCAATCGTATATCCTGTGGCGTTGCCCCCATCCTGCCTCCAACAGGCTCCACCATGTGAAGATATCCTATGCCAAAATTGTTCAGTTGCTCTGCCAGATATGAAAAGGTCTGGCGCGGATTCGTATCAGACATTGAATAGTTTGAAAAGTGTGGCGAAATTCTGTATCCGACCCTGTCCGCACCCCATACTCCTGCAACTG
The DNA here is from genome assembly GCA_902386255.1 of uncultured archaeon. Taxonomy (GTDB): domain Archaea; phylum Halobacteriota; class Methanosarcinia; order Methanosarcinales; family Methanoperedenaceae; genus Methanoperedens. The sequence continues at coordinate 11,657 of CABMII010000010.1, read as the reverse complement.
CTTCTATGACTTCGAGCGGAAGACGTGCGCGATTCTGGACACTTCCGCCGTATTTGTCTGTTCGTCTGTTTGAACCGTTTCTCTGGAACTGGTCCAGCAGATACCCATTGGCACCATGGATCTCAACGCCATCAAAGCCTGCCGCCTTTGCATTCTGGGCACCTTTTCGAAATTGTTCAATAATGCCGGGTATCTCGTTTAGTTCAAGAGCTCTTGGAGTAACAAATTTCTTTTTGCCCTGCACTGTATGAATTTCCCCCTCGAAGGGAAGCGCAGAAGGAGCGACAGGCAGTTCGCCTCCGAGGAAATCGGGATGCGACACGCGCCCCACGTGCCAGAGTTGAATGAAAATTTTCCCGCCCGCCTTATGAACGGCTTCGGTCACTTTCTTCCAGCCTGCAACCTGCAAAGGTGAGTGAATTCCCGGGGTACTGACATAACCGACCCCCTGCGGGCTCACCTGCGACCCTTCCGTGATGATTAAACCTGCCGTTGCTCTTTGCACGTAATAGGTGACAGCTAATGGATTAGGAACATTGCCCGGAAGCGCGCGGCAACGGGTCATCGGCGCCATCACCATGCGGTTTTTGAGGTCAAGATCGCCCAATTTGTACTGTGAGAAAAGATTCATATTACTTACTTCCTTGTTCTTTTGAAGAGGGCATACGAAATTTCAATTTTAGCTTCAAAACTGCAATACCCTTTCCCTAAATCACATATTTTGTATCTATACAACATAAAATTATCGAGCGGAGAAAATGTCGACTATGAGTTTTATAATATGGGGAGAGTATCAATCATACTTCTATGAATGGCGATGGCGAGAGGAGTTTGTCCTCGCATTCGAGGGGACGTGGTGATTTCCGATTGGTTCTTACAAACACTTCATTCGTTAAACTTTTTATAAAGATAATTTGCCGTGATCTGGAAGACCAGGATGAAGACCACCTGCACCACGATGTCCAGCAGCGGTGAAAAAAGCGATCTGCCGGTATATGCGTACTCGATCATATCATTTCCATAGGTAAGGGGAGATATCAGTGCAATCTCCTGGCCGATTTCTGGCATAGTAGATATCGGGATAAAAACACCGGAGATAAAGATAAGCGGCAGCCTGACAGTGTTGAGCATCGACATAACCTCTCCCACATTCTCGGTGGGGTATGCGGCGAACAGCGTCCCGAGCGTCGCAAAACAGAAGGCAGTGAGTATCATGGCGACCACAAGGACAGGCGCATTTACAATAGGCGTACTGAACACGACGATACCGATGGCAAGCGGAAGACACGCGATGCCGAGACTGTAGAGAAATCCGCTCAGGCTCTCACCCGACACCAGCGAATACAGCGAGATCGGTGCCGAGAGCAGGCGGTCAAAGGTTTTTACCCGCCGTTCAATGGGTATCGAGACCGGCTCTATCGATGAGGCCGAAAACAGGAGGGTGATAGAAATCAGCCCCGGGATCAGGGTACCGGGCGGGGCGTTCTTCCCGATGGCAAATGCCAGGAACATGAAGAGCGGGAAGAGGATTCCAGAAACGATGATGTTGGGCTTGAGGTAGTATATCCGCATATCCTTTCTGGCAATCGCCCATGCAGCGGACAGCTCGCGGGAAAGACGTTTTGACCAGCTCTCATGATTAATCGATGGCATGAACTGCACCTCCTTTCCGTTGCAGGCCGGTCAACCGTATGAACACATCTTCGAGGCTCGGGCCAAGAGTCGTGATACTCATCACTTTAAGGTTGTGAGTGTGGGCATAAGCCATCACGGCATCGATAACTTCGGACGGGTCTTCAGTATAGAGCTTAAACTTGTCACCGGCTTTTTGCGCGTCATTCACCATCGGAAGGCGGCGAAGCTCGTCCAGCTGGTCTGCAGAACTGCGGTCAAACGAGACCTCAATTGACTGCACGCTCTGGATCGTCTTTTTCAGGGATTCCGGTGCATCAATTGCAGCGATATTTCCTTTATTGATGATCGCCACCCGGTCACACATGATATTTGCCTCCTCAATATTGTGCGTCGTTAAAAAAACCGTGACACCTTCGCGGACAAGGTCAGTGACCACATCCCGGATGATGAGGTTGCTCTGTACATCGAGCCCTGAGGTGGGTTCGTCCAGGAACAGCAGGCGCGGGCTGTTGACCAGACCCATCGCGAGCGTCAGGCGCCGTTTCATTCCCTTTGAAAACCCGTGCACTTTATCATTGCACCGTTCGTATAACCCGAATATCTTGAGCAGCTCGGTTGTCTTTTTTTCTCGCTCGTTCCGTCCCACATGGTAGAGTTCAGCGGAAAAAATCATGTTCTGCCATGCGGTCAGGTCATCGTACACATTCGAATTCTCGGATACAATGCCCATGGACTGCCGTGCAGCAATGGTGTCGTGCTCAATATCATGGCCAAAAATAGTTGCCGTTCCAGAGGTCGGCCGCGAAATCCCGGTCAAAATACGAATGGTAGTGGTCTTGCCTGCGCCATTGGGACCCAAAAACCCAAAGGTTTCTCCTTCGTCAACTGAGAAATTTATATCATTGAGCGCAGTGAGCGAACCGAATTTTTTGATGAGATGAGATACTTCAATTGCTTGCATGTACCTTGACTTTGGTACATTAACACTTAAGTCATTCGTAAGATTATGTTCCAACTACCTCAGGCACGTAGCTGTTGCATTTTTTGAGGTAGTCTATCCATTCCTTGTCTCTCGTTTTTTTAATTATTCCTTTTTCAACAAGCTCTTTGACTGTATCGCGATACTCTATTCCGAATTGGATATGGTGTAACCAACCGTTGCTGCAGGAGGTATGCCATTGGCAGGAGTTGCATGCATACTCAAAAAAAAGAACAACAGAAGAGTTTAAAATTACCTGATTCTATTTATTTACTTCAGTTATGGAAATATTTCAAATAGACGAGAATTTGTATCAGAGTTCCATGATAGACGACGTGGAAAGGGTCAAGATGTTTGATGCTTGCATTGATTTGGCGGGCGGCATAGATCCGGATGCAAGCGATTTTAAGATTTATCTAAAATGGACAATAGAAGACGCAGGATTGCCTGATTTGGATATTTTGAAGATGGTTGCGTCCTTTGGATACGATTTGGTTTATGAAAAGAAGATGAAAGTTTTGGTTCATTGCGAACAGGGTTTCAATCGGGCAAGTTTGCTAAACGGCGTAATTTTGTGGATGAAAGGAATGAAGGGCCAGGAGATTGTTGATTATATCAGGAGAAAGAGACCGGGTGCTTTATTTAATCAATAATTTGTAAATTATCTTGTAAATTTGAAATGAGTTTAAAATAAAAGGAGCAACGTCCTCAATTTTAAGCTAAGGGGTTTTATCCAGGTGCACTCACCTTAACCTATTCTTTCCCGTAATCTGTTGTTATCCCATGCATCACCAATCCAATTAGCCACATAGATAAGTACGAGATTACGAACACCACGACCAGAACGACTACAATAGCGAGCATTTCCAGTCCAAGCTGCTGCACCGCAGCAATTCCTCCTCCAAACAGCAATCCATTCGGTAGATTTGAATTACCCGAAGCCGCTGCAAAATCATTTTGAGTAAAGAACGCAATCATTGCCACTCCGAAGACGCCGCCAAGCAAATGCCCGGGAAACAGACTCACAGGATCGGAGAACCACTTATATCGTCCGAACCATTTCTCACCAGCAAGGTATAGCGGTCCTCCAAGAAGTCCGAGAATAACAGAACTGACCGGACTTACGAAGCCAGCAAGGGGAGTTATTATAATCAAACCGATCAGGATACCGTTTGCTGCATAAGGCAGTCCCGGATTCTTCTTATCGATCAGGTATTTGAAGAACATCGTTGAGAGAAAAGCAGATGCTGCCGCAAGGAAAGTGGTTAACACCACGACAGTTGCCTCGTTATTGAATGCCAGCACGCTGCCCGGATTGAACCCGAACCATCCAACCCATAACAAAAGAATGGATAATGTGAGCCAACCGGGACTAACCGAAAGACTTACCGCCGGACTCTCTTTCAGGCCTTTGCGCTTCTCCTCCTGCCATATCTTGTAAACAACAGCAAGACCCGCTGCTCCGGCGGCCCCGTGAACAACAAGCCCTCCGGCAAAATCCCTTACACCCATCAGATAAAGCTTTTTATGGTTTAACTGCTATTTTTAGATGTATTATATGGCAGGTCAAAAAGGCAGGTTTTTAATAAGCCTATTAAAAGACAATAAAAAAATATGTCCTAAAAATAGTTAACGCTAAATTAAATACTTGTTATAATAAAGAGGGTACTATAATGGAACTTAAAGTCCAGTCACTATTGATTAAAGCAGGCAAGTATAAAGTCGTACTTAACACCCATGATGCTAAAGAACTGGGCGTCAGGGGCGGAGACCGTGTCCAGTTAAAAGACCACAGCTATTTAACCGCAATCGTGGAAACCGGAGAAATCATCCCAAAAGGCACTGTGGGAGTGTACCAGGAATGCTGTGAGAAGCTGGGCGAAGCGTGCCCCCTTACAATAAATATTATTCCTACCTCAAGGCCGAATTCCGTCAGTTTCATTAAAAAGATGATGGACAAACAGAAGCTTACGCAGGAAGAAATATACCAGATAGTCCAGGATATCGTAAAAGATAACCTCACGGAAATTGAGATGTCCGCATTCGTTACCACTTCTTATATCCACGGAATGAGCACGGATGAGATTGAATGGCTGACAAGGGCAATGATCGATACCGGTGAAAAAATCGAATTCCAGACGCATCCAATAATGGACAAGCACAGCATCGGCGGCGTTCCCGGCAACAAAATCTCCCTGCTCGTAGTGCCTATAATTGCCGCAAATGGTCTTCTCATACCCAAGACAAGCTCAAGGGCTATAACGGGCGCTGCAGGTACTGCGGATTTGATGGAGGTGCTGGCGCCTGTGGAATTTTCGGCAGATGAGATAAAATCCATTACCGAGAGAGTTGGCGGAGTAATAGCATGGGGAGGCGCTACCAATATCGCCCCGGCTGATGATAAGCTGATACAATCAGAATATCCGCTAAGTATAGACCCGCATAACCAGCTCCTGGCATCTATCATGGCAAAAAAGGGCGCCGTCGGGGCAGATTGTGTTGTTATTGATATCCCGGTAGGGAGCGGGACGAAAGTCCAGACTATGGAAGAAGGAAAAAAACTTGCCAGGGAACTAATGGAACTGGGTGAGCGGTTGGGGATGAATGTGGAATGTGCCATGACGTACGGTGCATCCCCGGTAGGAAGAACCATCGGGCCGGCTCTTGAAGTGCGGGAAGCGCTAAAGGTTCTTGAAACAATGCAGGGACCAAACAGCCTCATTGAAAAGAGCACGGCGCTGGCTGGAATTTTGCTTGAAATGGGTGGGACAGCAGCCAGAGGACGCGGGAAGGATCTTGCAATGGAGACGCTGCGTTCGGGGAAAGCCCTTAATAAACTCAGGGAAATTATTGAAGCCCAGGGTGGAAATCCGAAAATTGGTCATACAGATATCAAACCCGGAGAACACAGGGGTGAGCTAACTTCCCCTGCTGACGGGTATGTCATTGAATTCGATAACAAACGTATTGTCGAGATTGCAAGGATTGCGGGGGCTCCTATCGATAAAGGAGCAGGCGTCTGGATTCACCGGAAAAAGGGTGAGCTTGTCAAGAAAGGTGAGCCGCTTATCACTATTTTTGCAGATAAGGGCTGGAAGCTTACTAATGCTTTAAAAAGCGCGGAAAAGGACTATCCCCTGATAGTCGAGGGCATGCTTCTTGAACGTGTCCAGACGTTCAAGGTCATTTAATAAACCTGTAGAATAACAAATAGTTATAGGATGATTTTGAATTTTAATTATAAATTATAGTGATTAAGTTTATACATTAAAGGATTATTACCTCATATTAACCAATATCGGAGGTAATATGGAAACTATTAGCGCACACCAATCAGTAAAAGAACAGTATAATATACTGAAAAAAGATGAGATGACGAATACATTTGACCGGTTCAATGCACAGGGGAAACGCTGTTCATTCTGTGAACAGGGCATAAGCTGCCAGCTTTGCAGCAATGGCCCGTGCAGGATAAAACCCGGGGCGGAACGCGGCGTATGCGGCATAGATGCGGACGGTATGGCAATGAGGAACCTGCTCTTCCTTAACACCATGGGTACCTCGACCTATACCTTCCATGCCAAAGAAGTTGCAAAGACGCTGAAGGCAACAGCACTTGGAAAAACCCCTTTCCAGATCAAAGACGAGACAAAACTCCGAAGCCTTGCAGGGAAGCTCGGGATAAAAACAGATAAAAGCACAAAAGAACTTGCTCTTGCAGTTTCGGATGCCATGCTTGCAGGAATAAATGCGGATTCGGATGACGAGCTTGCCAATGTTCTCTTCTTTGCCCCTAAATCAAGGATTGAACTGTGGCGGAAATTGGGAATCCTGCCCGGCGGTCCTGTCCATGAGGTCATGGATGCGGTTTCAAGTTCCCAGACCAATATCGACGGAGATTATGTCTCTCTTGCAAAGAAAGCCCTGCGACTTGGGATTGCTTGCATATATGGCGCCCAGATTCCGCTTGAACTCGGGCAGGATGCGCTGTTCGGGACGCCATCGCCCCACAGCGTTGACGTTGACATAGGAATAATCGACCCCTCGTATGTGAATGTTGTGGTGAACGGTCATGAACCTTTCATCGGCGTCGCCCTCATTAAGGCAGCCCATGAAGCAAAAAACCAGGATAAGGCTAAACACGCCGGAGCAAAGGGTCTTCACATCATAGGCTCCATCGAAACAGGGCAGGAACTTGTGCAGAGGTTTGCAACAGATAATGTATTCGTGGGCCTGACCGGAAACTGGCTTGCCATCGAACCCGCGCTTGCAACAGGCGGCATAGATGTTTTTGCCATGGATATGAACTGTTCGCCTCCTGCGATGGCTGAATACCAGGAGAAATACAATACGCTCCTCGTTTCTGTTTCAAAACTTGTCAATGTCCCTGGAATGAAAGGACAGATTGTATACAAACCTGAAGAAGCAGCTTCCCAGGCGCAAAAGCTTATCGATATGGCAATAGAGAATTTCAAGAAACGAAAAGGAAAACCTACAAATCCGTCAGGCAGGAAACAGAAATCCATTCTCGGGTTCTCGACCGAAGCATGTCTTGGGGCGCTTGGCGGCTCGCTTGACCCATTGCTTGATGTCATCAAGAAAGGAACTCTCAAAGGAGTAGTTGCGCTTGTGAGCTGCACAACGCTTCGGGACGGAGGCCAGGATGTCAACACATTGAAGATAGCAAGGGAACTTATCAAGCGCGATATACTTGTCATCAGCGCAGGATGCGGAAATGCAGCTCTCCAGGTCGGAGGTCTCACCACGCTTGAGGCAAAAGAGGAAGCAGGTCCTGGCCTTAAAGCCGTATGTGAACTGCTTAAAATCCCGCCGGTATTGAGTTTTGGCACATGTACCGATACGGGAAGAATAACACTTCTCGTTACTGCGGTCGCTGATGCACTTGGCGTTGACCCGTCAGCTTTGCCGGTAGCAGTAACCGCACCCACATACATGGAACAAAAGGCGACCATAGATGGCATATTTGCAGTGGCTTTCGGCCTCTATACCCATGTTGCGCCGCTGCCGCCGGTCGGAGGAGCGCCGCGCCTTGTGAAGCTCCTTACGCAGGACGTAGAAGGTTTGACCGGCGGCAAGCTTGCCGTGGAAACCGATATGGTGGCGGCCGCTAATGGCATCGAATCGCACATAATGAAGAAAAGGGCAGCGCTGGGACTGCCGGCTTAACGGCTTTCACAGATTTGGAAAATGAGCGCCGGCTTTCCGGCGCATCTATTTATACACAATAATCAGATTGTTCCTAATAAATCATTATAAGGATAGACAGGAATGCTTAGTATTAGCATAGACCGTGATGGTTGTATCAGTTGCGGAGCATGCTGGAATACATGCCCGGAATTCTTTGAACAGAATCCAGACGATACCCACAGTCAGGTAATCAAAAAATACAGGACAGGCATTGGTAGGGGAGAGGCACCCGAACAGCTCGGAGACCTGATACGAAGAGCTGTGCAGTTATGCCCTGTTCAGGTAATTCATATCGGGTAAATTCAGCTTTTCTTTTCCTCTTTTGGTGGGATGAGTGACCGCGCCGTATTATAGACAAAAATATATATCGCCAGAAGCGATATCGCCCCGAATAAGATGGTGCCCAGCCTGTAGTCTTCGCCTGTATATCTGTAGGGCATCGTGAACGCAAGCCCGACAAGCCCGATGTTCTGAAGCCAGAAATGCAGCTCTGCCAGGCGGATACTGTAGAGGTCGGTACCTGCAAACACAGGCAGCAAATGATACCCGACGCCAAATATCATCATCGATACAAATCCTAAAAGCAGCAGGTGGGCATGAGCGGGTGTCAGCGGTGATGAATTTATCACCATTATTAACCCAAGGGTGCTCCCAATCACCAGGTAGAAAAGGCTTGCCCAGGCAAATTTCAGAGGTATTTCCATACTTTCCTCTTCGTGCCTTCTTCGTTAAGACAGCCCTGCCGCTTTGTTCAGTTCATCAAGTAATTGCTCGATGTTCACCCTGTGCATCCTACAGAAGAATTCAAGATTCTCCGAAGGCAGCCTACCTGCGTATTTTGGCATACCATGTTTGATAAATACATCCCGAGTTGCAGGATATTTTGTTATTATTTCATTTAGCTTGCTGGACTTGGTTATCTTTTCTGTCATACATTCCTCCCACACAATAATTATTATTTGTCTTTATATATCCTCTTTCTTACTCTGGCTATATCGAGGCAGCGCGTTTAATCTCCGAGCCGAGTGACCTGAGTATGGCATCCCTGAGGGCGTTAGCTTCAGGGCTTGTTCTGATTCTGGGACGCGGAAGGTTTATGCCAAAAATCTCTTTCACCGTGCCAGGCCGGGCAGACATCACAACAACCCTGTCCGCAAGATAAACAGCTTCATCAACGCTATGGGTGACGAACAGCACACTTATATGTTCTTTCTCCCAAATCCTGAGCAATTCAGCCTGCATGATGTTTCTTGTCTGGGCATCAAGAGCGCCAAAAGGCTCATCCATCAGCAGGAGTTTAGGTTTGTTGGCATACGCCCGCGCTATGCCCACCCTCTGTTTCATTCCGCCTGATAATTCATGCGGGAAATGATCTTCGAATCCTCTTAAACCCACAAGGTCGATATAATGCCGTGAAATCCGCTCGCACTCTTCTTTGCTGCACCCTTTCACCTGCGGACCGAACTCGATATTACCTTTGGCGGTCCTCCACGGGAACAGCGCATATTCCTGGAACACGAATCCGCATTCCTTGTTCGTGCCCGCTATCTTTTTCCCGTCAAGGAATATTTCTCCGTCCGTCGGGGAATCAAGTCCTGCGGCCAGCCGAAGGATAGTGGTTTTTCCGCATCCGCTCGGGCCGAGAAGGCATACAAACTCCCCGTCTTCCACTTCAAAATTCACATTTTCAAGAGCAAGAAAGTCATTGAATTTTTTGGAGATATCCTTTAAGATTAATCTACCCATTTTACGAACCTCTTTTGCAAAAGAAGTATGCTGATATTCATTATGTACCCAATTACTCCTATCACAATCATTCCTGCCACCATTTCCGGATATCTCCCGAGTTCGCCCATGTTCCAGATAAAATAACCAAGACCGATTGGGCTCCTGATAACCATTTCGGCTGCTACGATTGCCATCCAGCCCACGCCAAGACCGATGCGTAAGCCTGCAATTATAGACGGAAAAGCCGATGGAATAATAACCTTTGTTATCATCTGCGACCCGGAAGCTCCGAGCGTCTTTGCCGCGTCAATAAGCCTTAAGTCTGTGGATTTTACACCATGGATCGTATTGAGGATTATGGGGAAGACCGTTCCTATGAAAACGATGAATATCGAACCTCCGGCCACAAGGATGAACACAGCAAGGGGAATCCATGCCATAGGGGGCATGTTGCGTACGATTTCAATTATCGGGTTAAGGACATTGCCGATTGGTTTTGAGTATCCGATTCCGATACCCAGTGGGACTCCTATTATAAAAGCGATAATACCTCCCTCGATGACACGCAGAAGACTTGCCTGGGTATGTTCAAGGATACCAACCGTAAGTGCAGGCCCGTAGGTTTTGGTGAACAAAGAACCGATAAGAGCATACCAAGTTTCAACAGGTGTAGGAACATCCCGCAGCCGGATAAAAGGTATATTGAATATATTTTCCCTGGCCAAAATTACAAGAAGATGCCATAATACAACAAGACCGATAAGGGAAAGAAGGTTGATCACCAATCCTTTTTTCCCTGAATCGACTTTCATCAATAACGAACCTTAAGTCCTTCCTTATCGGCCTCCATCAGGAAAAGCACATGCTGGATGGTTCCCGGCCCCGGGTAACCAACGGTCTTGCCGCTTAAGTCTTTCATCGAGGTGATATTCTTTCCTACCACGATAACAGACCCTTCGTTATTCATCCCTGCTACCACTTCGACACGGGTGTCATCAATTGTGAAATCGTTGCTGTTTATCCTGTGGATAATTACAGGCGGGATGCCAAGGCTTCCGATATCGACAACTCCTGATTTGAAACCTTTTTGCATCTCGAACGCGCCGTTCTGGAACGGCGTACCATCGGAGAGGGTGATGTTTATTCCGGCATCTTTGAACCAGCCTTTTTTCCATCCCACATAGAACGGCAGCTCGTGGATATCATTTACAAGATAGGCATACCGGATTGTTACCGGTGTCTTCAATGCCACGCTTGTAAGGTTGGCGTTCTTATTCTGCGATGCCCAATCGGAGTAACTCTTGTTAATCAATGCGTTTGCATAATCCGAAGCATTCTTATATCCGGACTGGTTCCATTTCTCCGAGTCAAAAATACCGAAATCCTGTATCCTGGTTATGAATGTCTGTGCATCTGCAATGTTGGGCGCATATACGAATTCGACATCAGAAAGGCTAAGATTTGCTGCTTTCGGGTCTGTCATGCCGCCGAATTCCATGGTATATTTTATCAGGTCTTCATGGTCCGGCGAGCGAGTTTCCTTTGCATTATTGATGTATTCAACCGATTTTAGCTGCACGAGGGCCATGCGTTTCAGGATTTCATCGGCGTTCGTCGTATTCTTGTACCAGTTATAATCGTACGCAACGACGCAGCATGGGTGCCCTTTCCATATTTGCCCTGAGTATAACAAAGGTTTGCCATACCCGTTGGTCATTGCGATTGCGGGGTAAGGTTCCCACATAATGAAACCGGCGATTTCGCCTGTCCCCAATCTCTGAACCATATCCTGCCCGCTCATTTTCACAAGATTAATGGGCTCTGAAACTGATTGCGGTGTCTTATTGCCCCCAATGCATCCGGCTGCCAATATCGCCAAAATAACTACCAGTAGAATTTTCAATGAATTTTTCATGATTAACCCTCTCTAATAATTAATTATTATCTTTCAACAAACGTCGTATTTAACAATTTCCATGTTTACAGTACTTCCGAATACCCTGACTTCCGAACAAAAGATCATATTCAGCCATAGACTCCATAAATCAACCGTAAAATATAATTATGATATTATCCCATCTAAAAATATAGAGGGGATAATAAAATG
>CABMII010000009.1 GCA_902386255.1 uncultured archaeon | reverse complement strand
GTTGCTGATTTCTTGGCTTTTATTTTTAGCGACACACAAAAGAATGAAAGCCAAAGAAATCAACTTTTCTATGTAAAATTCAGCCGCATGATGGGGATATGCGTTTATAGTTTCCTATACGTTAAAATTCAGCCGCATGATGGGGATATGCGTTTATAGTTTCCTATACGTCAAGAATAAAATGTGTTGTAGTGTTCCTATCCAAATCAGATTTTACTATTCGATTTTTTAATTCTTTTTCAATAATTTTCTCAGGTTTGCATTTAAAGCGAAATATCTTGTTGTTTGTTTCTTTCTCACCAAATTCTTCAACCATTTGTTTCGTTGTATATATAATCATACGTCGATAACCATCCTGCTATAATCACGATAGTAAACATAAACTCATCTGAATGAAAGTGCAGGAAATCCATATAGTTTTTTTGATAAAAACATATTGGAGGGCAAGGTGCGGTCATTGTCATAATTATTGGGTTTTATCAGATTCATACTATTTTAACTGAATTTTGACTGGGCATCTTTTTTTCAACAACAACTTTACAGAACTCTCTTATTCAAAACGCAAGCCAAGTCCCGACAGTTAACGCATTAAGGGTAAGGATTCATATAGACCAGAACCGAAATAACCAAACTATTTATATAACTTCACCCAATAAAAAAATGGGTGTTGTAACATGGTAGATGTCTATTCAACATTAATCGTAGTAATATTAATAGTAATAATATTTTCACAATCAATTAAAGTAGTGAGAGAATACGAACGCGTAGTCCTTTTCAGGATGGGAAGGCTATTCGGGGCAAAAGGGCCGGGTATATTCCTTATAATCCCGATTGTGGACAGCCCTGTAAAAGTAGATCTGCGGATAATCACAATCGATGTGCCTAAGCAGACCATAATCACTCGTGATAACGTGAGCGTGGATGTTGATGCCGTCATTTATTACCGGGTCGTTGAACCGACAAACGCTATTACAAAAGTGGAGAACTACAGGATAGCCACAAGCATGCTGGGGCAGACAACCCTGAGAGATATCCTCGGGCAGATAGAACTGGATGACCTCCTCTCAAAGAGGGAAGACCTGAACAAGAAACTCCAGGCCGTCCTTGATGTTGCAACAGAGCCGTGGGGCATAAAGATAACAGCGGTCACGATACGCGACGTGAGCCTGCCTGAGTCGATGATGCGCGCCATAGCAAAACAGGCTGAGGCAGAACGGGAGCGGCGCTCCAGGGTAATACTTGCAGACGGCGAATTCCAGGCAAGCCAGAAGATGATGGAAGCAGCCGAATTATACCAGAAAGTGCCAATCGCCATGAAGCTCAGGGAGCTCCAGACGCTCGCTGAGATAGCGAGGGAGAAGAACCTGATTGTGGTCACATCAGGCGCACCCGGAAGCGATGTAAGTAATATTGCAGGATTGACCGGGGCTTTTGCAGAGGCTAAATTGAAGGCTGAAAAGAAATGAAGTTTCTGCCCGCCCTTTTATTTTTCATCGTCTTAACCCAGGTTGCCAGCGCACAGGTGATGGTAGTTGAGCTAAAGGATACCATAACTTCAGCCAGCGATGAAATTGTAAGCGAGGCACTCAACAATGCCAGGCTAGAGAACGCACAGGCATTGATAATCATTCTCGACACCCCGGGAGGGGGGCTTGATGAAACAAAGAGCATATTAGAGCATATTGACGGCTCGCCGGTGCCTGTTATCGGCTATGTGTACCCGAAGGGCGCTACAGCATGGTCTGCAGGAACCCTCATACTTCTTGGCACGGATATCGCAGCCATGACCCCGAACACGATAATCGGCTCAGCCCAGCCTGTGGAAGTGACTTCAGGGGGTCTCACGCCTGTTACTGAACCCAAAATCGTAAATGCCGTTGTTGCACTTGCCGAGGATAAGGCAAAACAGCACGGCAGGAACGTAACTGCTGCAAAGGATTTTATTACGCAAAACCTGAATTTGAATGCCGAGCAGGCAAAAGCGGAAAATGTAATAGAGGTCGTTTCACCCAGCATAGAAGACCTTTTAACAAAAGTGGACGGGATGACTGTAAAAGGCAGGGTACTTAAGACTTCAGGGACTGCTTTTACTTACTACACGCCTTCGCTTCGGCTTTCGATTTTAGATATTCTGTCAAATCCCATTCTTGCTTCCCTGCTGCTGATTGTGGGAATCTATTCGCTCGTTTTCGGGCTCACAAGCCCTGGCTACGGGGCTGAGATATTCGGGGTTATTTCCATAAGCCTCGGACTAATCGGACTTGGTTTCTCTGTAAATATCGCAGCGGTATTCCTGATTGCGGTCGGAATGGCGCTGCTGTTGTTTGAACTGCATATCTCTACCTTCGGGCTTATCGGCATAGCAGGGATTGTTTGCATTGTCCTTGGGAGTGTACTGCTCGTACCCATTGGCTATCCCGGACTGTATTCCCAGCAATTCCAAGTGACCATGGTTGTCAGCCTGATTGCGCCTGCTATTGTCTTCGGGGCATTCCTCGCGTTTGCGATTTACAAAGTGATACAGGTGCGGATGAGAAAACCTGTGATGGGGGAAATCGTGGGGGATAAGGCTGAAACAATCGACGAGCTTACTCCGGGAGCAACCGGCTATGTGAGATACCAGGGCGAATACTGGATTGCAAAAGCGGAGGAGAGAATCGAGCCCAAAACAAAAGTGGTCATAACAGGAAAGGATGGGCCGGTGCTGGTTGTCGAACCATTGAAAGAAGCGAAACATCAGGGAAGTACATAAATCCCTTTTGTGGTTTTTATGACCTTAATCTCATCCCCGGCCTCCGCGCCCAGGAAATCGGGTCTTTTAACCGTAACAGTCTCATAAGTTTCAGGGTCAAGCACCTGAATCGTTTTATTTTCATCCGCAACGAGCACGGCGGACACGGCATCCAGCCTGCTGCCTAATTTTTTAATGTCCATCAGGTCATTAAAATTCTCAATGAACCTCTTCCCTGTTTCAAGGTCAATGCCGCTCACATGCTTTCCGCAAGTTTGTACCTCAATAACCTTATCATCAGCGCTTATAATATCCCCGCGCACAAATTCAGGAAGGCGAAGGGCGTATGTGATTCGGTAAAGGTCTTCGCCATTCTTTTGCCCTACAAGTTTAGGTGATTCTGTGATTTTTCCCCCGAAAACTTCTATAATTGCCCTGCAAATCTGTTTCCCGAGTTTTATCGACCCCACGTATAGATCGACGCCTTCACCAAGTTCCTCGGTCTTTGCAATAAACGCAAGCCTGTCCCCTTTCTCCTGAGAGCGGTTAGAGACATTTTCCGCAATATCCTTGCATTTCCCAAGCTCTTCTTTTGTGGGAATCCTTTTTTCTGCCCTTATCTGGACAATCCCTTCAAAATAACCCCCGGCAATCCTGCTGCATGTATCGCATGTTTCCCAGCTAATCCTGACCTCAGTATCCTGCTCTATCTCAAGCGGGGCGCCCTTTATCTTTGCTTTTGCATCAATGTGCACCCTGTATCTTGAATAGTCAAGCTGTTTCGGGGATAGAGTAAGTTCAAGATTCGAAACCTGGTTATCAAGCTTCAATGATTCATTTACGCATTCAATAATCGTCTCCCTTTCCTCTTCTCTTGCCGACCATTTTCCTCTCTTATAAACAGAACCGCAAACCGGGCATATCTTCGAAAAAAGGATTGCCGGGCATTCCAGGAGCTTTTTATCTTTAATGAAGCAGTTTTTGCAGACATTGTCATAAAAAATATCTGCATTTTTGCCGCATTTCGGGCAGAATGAGTCTGGCATTTATTAATTCCCTAAAGCGCTTCTGACCGCCGCTATCACGCTGGCCTTTGAATTATATGAAGGGTTCCAGCCAAGTTCCTGAAGCTTCTCAATTGATAATAACATCCTGGGCACGTCACCTTTCCATCCGCGTTTTCCACCGGTATAGCTGAATTTCACGTTTCTTAAGCCCATCTCTTTGACCACGATTTCACCTATTTCGGTGGAATTTATAGTATCGATTGAGCCGATGTTGAATATATTAACAAATTCATGACTGTTGTTTACTACATACTGGATCGCATTGATGCAATCCGAAACGTGAAGATACGATTTGCGCTGCTGACCGTCACCGAGGATTTCAAGTTTCTCTGGATTATTTCTTAACTTTTCTATGAAATCAACGATTATCCCATGCGTCCCACGCTCTCCCACGATATTTGCAAAGCGGAAAATCCATGACTTCATGTCGAAGCTTCCGCAGAATGAAGTGATGAGAGCTTCGCAGGCAAGTTTTGATGCCCCGTACATGGATATCGGGATAAGGGGGCCGTAATTTTCAGGCGTGGGAATGACAGAAGCTTCGCCATATACGGTAGAGGTTGATGTGAAAACGATGTTCTTTTGCTTATTTATCCGCATGGCTTCAAGCAAATTGTAAGTCGCAATGATATTCTGTTCAAGATGGATTTTTGTATCTTTTGCTCCGAGGCGAACATCGGGATTTGCTGCAAGGTGATATATAAAATCTGAGCCCTGTATTGCTTCCTTAAGTTTTTCGGTTTCCAGCAGGTCAAGTTCAATAAATTTAAAATCCGGATTTGCATCATGCTGTTTGAGAAATTCCATTCTCCCGGAACTCAGGTTATCTATTACAGTTACTTTGTTCCCTTCGGAAAGCAGCCTGTCAACGAGATTGCTCCCGATAAAACCTGCCCCTCCGGTAACAATGATTTTGTTTTTCATTGGATTAAAACCTCATTTATATCTAAGAGTGGGATTATCAAATCATAAATATTGTGGGTATTTGTTTTATATTTTCTCTATCTTTTTCATTATTTCTTCATACAATTTGCACCATTCGTCAAATCCACATCCTGAGTTTGACGGCAGGCCGTCCCTGAATTCGCGCACGAGGTTAAAATATCCATCCGGGAACCACGGCGCCTTGAAATCAAACTGGTCGAAGTCGCCCCAATCTTCAAGTGTTTCAAGAGGTTTTAGCCCGTTCTCAAGCGCCACCTCATAGAGTTTCGTATGCGGGTAAGGAGTAAAAAACGACAGCAGTATATCCACATGTTCCGGTTTTTCCTTTTCTCCATAAGCGATAATGATTTTATGGATTTCGTTTAAAGTGCTTTTTACCTCTTCCCTTGCATCCACGCCCGGAATACCGACCATGAACGAGCCGCGAATGTCGATATCATGTTTTATGCACTTATCTATGCAGGTTTTAATATGGCTAACTTTTGCGCCTTTGTTCATCGCATCCAGTGCATCCTGGAGCCCGCTTTCAAAGCCGATGAAAATCTCGCGTATGCCGGCTTTGCGCGCAAGCGCCCACAGCTCATCATCCATGCGCGCAAGCTTCTCCATCCTGCCGTTGACGCTCGTGAGGCGAATACCAAGGTCTTTCTCAATTAAAAGCTCACACAATTCTTCGAGGCGCTTTGAATTCAGGAAGAAATCACTATCCCGCATCATGAATGTATCGATATTGTAGGTCTTTGCCAGATATTCGAGTTCCGATACCACTTTTTGCGGCGAAAGTCCAGACCAGCGCCTGCCACAAAACAAGGGTTCGGAGCAGAAATCGCACTCCGAAGCACAGCCCTGGCTGCTGTAATAATCAAGGCAGCGTGAGCCGAATTTGTAACCCTTGATGTGCCGCTCAACGTCCACCATATCATAAGGAATCGATGGAAAATGATTTGTATCTTCAAATTTCCGGTCAGGGTTGTTCACGATGCGGTTTCCATCTTTGTATGATACCCCGGGAATCCCGCCAGGGGATTTATTAACGCGAAGCCTGTGCACCACTTCCTTAAAAGTTATTTCCCCCTGACCCCGTACAACTATGTCGATGTAAGGGTTTTTGAGTGTCTGTATTGGTTCTGTGGAAGGATGATACCCTCCCCAAATAACAGGAAGCGCAGGATATTTTTCTTTGACAGCGGCGCAAACGTCAATCCCGTCACGGATTTGATAGCAGGTCATGCTGCTGACGCCAAGACAAAGCGCATTTTCGCAGGAGTCGAGAATCTGCTCTTTATAATCGCTATCTACCACAGCATTGATGATTTTAATATCAAAATCGTCACGAACCATTCTTGCAAGGGCAAGAAGGGACAGAGGAACGTTGACGAGCGGAACCTGAAGGGATGTGGTTTGTTTATTTATGATAGCAACTGGATGTTTTACAGGCATCGGATTAAACAAAACGATGGTGTTTTTATCTTTTTTCACGCTCATGGAATTGATATCTACTAATGCCTGTTTCGATTTATAGGATTCGCATAAATACCAAAAACGCAACAAAATTTTAAATAAGTTATACAATATAACTCTTTATAAGCATAGGTTATTTTTACGATATTTGACCTAAGACAAGATTCTAAGCGTTTATAATTTTTATTTACTTTGTTTATGAAAATATCTGAGATATCAATGAGTATTTTAATAGGTCGTCATTTTCACACATATTTCACAAATCCCCTTATATACATGACTTTTAAGAAGTGCTTATGAGCTTCCCTGTTTCCAGTATTTTATGTCTCTAAAAAAGATAAAGGGAAGTTCACCTTCTAAGGTAGGTGAAAAATGAATAAAGAAAAAATGTTCGAAATCGAGATGGCAAAAGAGTTTGGGCAAGAATTCGTAGATAAAATTAAAGCACTCCCGGATGAAACACATGTAATAACCCAAGGAAGACTGACTGATAGAAAAAGAACCGTTTACATCCAATTCTATGTAGCCTGGGGTTAAATGAGTCAGGTTATAATACGCCGATAATTTATAACTTCATTCCTTTCTGTTTTATTATTTAATGTGCTTTTAACATATGCTTTTACTTGTCATAGTAATTTAAATTGGTATTAATAATATTTAATGGGCAAAGGGTAGTCTC
The DNA here is from genome assembly GCA_902386255.1 of uncultured archaeon. Classification (GTDB taxonomy): domain Archaea; phylum Halobacteriota; class Methanosarcinia; order Methanosarcinales; family Methanoperedenaceae; genus Methanoperedens. Next base: position 2,009 of record CABMII010000009.1, on the reverse strand, counting down.
CTTCAATCAATACCCTCGGATATATTATTTTACCCTTTGCCAATCCTCCATGCAGCTTAAAGTTAAATGACCGTTACAATGTGCTTCAAACATGTGCTTTTAAGACTGCTACTTTTACCTATTCCTTCATTCATTCTATTTATCGCAGGGACTGATAGAATACCACCTAATATTACCTAAATTCGTTTTTTTTCAGTCCTTGCAACTACGCAAAACTTTATATCTAATCTGGAGTTTATAGCATCTCCGGGCAGGTTAAAAATTGATTTTTAAACCACCATCATGATCCCCAAAAACCGTTTTTTTATAATACCTGTCATTATGGCATGGTTCGAAGTGGATATTTTCAACAGGTGCGTTGTGATTGACCTGCATGATTATTCCCGAATGACCGCCATCCAGGCGGCGCGCGAGAAAATAAAAGAAGCCTATGAGCATGGATTCAGGTACGTGAGGTTAATACACGGCGCTTCGAACATCAGGCATAAAGAAGATGGCGGCAGCATCAAATTCGCATTGCGTTCCATGTTAAATAACGGGGGGCTTAATAATTGGGTGGAAGAGAAGGGGTCAAAATACCATAAACTCAAGGATGAATCCATGATACTTGCGCTTCGGAAAAATCCAAAGCCAGTGGATGGGGAATGGAAAGAGATGCCGATGGATGAATATTGAAAGTTATGAAGTACTAATGAGACCTTTTAATTTCTTTTGGGTAAGCGAATTTAGATAAAGATAATCGACCACGGAGGACACAGAGAGTTGCCGCTTTTCTCCGCGTCCTCTGTAAAACTTTTGGAAAGTTTTATCAAATCGTAATGTCTCTGTGGTTTTTCAAAACAGAAATAATAAAGAGTTTCGTAATAATACATTGGTCATCGGGGGAGTTTGACTGGCTTGATCTGTATCGTTTTTCTAAAGAACCAATGATTTTTTAGGGTTAACGAAGTTAGTTTAAATAGAACACAGATGACACAGATTAGACGGATTTTCACGGATTTATATCCGTATCCGCGCGAATCCGTGTCATCCGTGAAATCCGTGTTCTATCACAATATTACTCTTAACCGATGACACTTGCATAATACCAAGAGGCTTTTTATCCCCAAACTGCATCTTTAGCCCAATGATATTTGAAAAAGTCCCAACAGTCCCGACAGCAGATGAACTCCTTGACAAATCCTTCCGCCGTGCCACAAGAGCCAAGCGCGGGAAGCAAATCCTTGACCGCGATTCCAAACTGAAAGCCGAGGAATCAATGCTGCTGACTGCTGCAAACATACTCACCGATAATCTTGTTAGCATCGTCAGGAAATTCCCGAGCTTTGACCAGATGCCGCCTTTCTATCTTGATCTTGCAGAAATACTTGTAGGCGTGGAGGAGATGAAAATGAACCTCGCTTCGGTTCAGTGGGCCGGAGGCAAAATTCACGAGCTGGCAAGGACGTACGTGGGCATGATGCGCAATGCAGATGATGCAAAAGTGGTGCGCAAACAGGCGTTCGGCAGGATATCCTCGATAGTTGAGAGCATCGACGGCAACCTGCGCTTCCTGAACGATGCCCGGAATAAGCTCAGAAAACTGCCTGCCATCGATGAGTCTCCAGCGCTCGTAATTGCAGGTTACCCGAATGTGGGCAAATCCAGTTTCGTGGCGCTTGTGAGCAGCGCGCGGCCCGAAATTGCCCCGTATCCTTTTACAACAAAAGGACTGGCTGTTGGGCATTTCACAAGGAATGGTATCCGATACCAGGTCATCGATACGCCGGGGCTGCTTGACCGGCCCCTTGAGGAAAGGAACGAGATTGAGCTTCAGGCGATTTCGGCGCTGAAGCATGTGGGGAAGGTCATTCTTTATATCATCGACCCGTCAGAGACCTGCGGCTATACTCTGGAAAAACAGATGCATCTACTTGAGGAGATTAAAAAAGAGTTTGCAGTGCCAATACTGGTTGTGGCGAACAAGACCGATATTTCGGCACCGGTTGAAGATGCCGATATGAGCATGT
>CABMII010000008.1 GCA_902386255.1 uncultured archaeon | reverse complement strand
CCAATGCCTTTTTTTGTTTTCCTGAGTTCACTTCTAATCGTGGCAGCATCCAGCCAATCCTGGGTTAAAATACACCGGATATCAGAAACTTTCCTCACAATGGAATATAGTTCTTCAAAATCCATACTTTCCCTGATAGCCCATCCTTTTATTTCAGCCAGGCAGCATTCAGGAGTGAGGATAATATTATTTTCATCCTCTATAATTTTTTTGACCTTTTCCCCTCTTTTTGAACCTGTGAAATATTCAACCCAGGCATAAGTATCTATCAGGTACACAGTATCACCAGAGGTCTTCGTGCTCAGGTTCTTCTCTTTCAAACGATATTTTTCCCTTTGCAATCCCAAACCCGCTTACTTTTTCTTTTTTTAAGATATCGATATCGATTATATCTTTTTCAGATAATCCCAACTCAGCGACCTTATCTTTCGGGATGAGCACACCGAGGGAGTTGCCCCATTTTTTTACTTCTACAACAGCATGGCACATAAATACAACAATGTAACTATGGCTATATAAGTTATACGATATGGTATAACAAAAAAAGGACTTTATACCATAACCAAAACCTTTAATCCCAAATAACAACACTAACCGATTATAGGAGAAAAAAATCATGGTAGTTAAGAAATATGAAGCGGCTGTGACCATCGAAATTGATGAAGAGAAATGCAACGCTGACGGGGAATGCGTGAACGTCTGCCCTACAAACGTTTTTGAAATACAGGGCGGGAAATCAAAAGCCATACGTGTCGGCGATTGCATCGAATGCTGTGCTTGCGTTGATGCATGTCCGGTAAAGGCTATCAAGCATAGTTCCTGCTAATTGCCGGTTCGAAGCCGCAAAGCGAGTTTTTCAGGAAGATGTGCGGCAAGCATATCTTCAATTACTTTTTCAATATCATACCTAATTCTTTTAAGTTCGATTTTTCCTGATTCGGTATCCAGGACAGCAAACGCAGCTTTCGGATTCTTGTCCCTTGGCTGCCCGACCGAGCCCGGATTTACGATTATGCCTTCAGGATATTCTTTTTTGAACTGGATATGGGTATGGCCCAAAACAAGAATATCAGCATTTGCGGCTGACAGCAAACCAGGCGATGCATCCTCAGGATAAACATATTCATCAATATCTAACGGGCTTCCATGAACAAGGACTGTCCTTTTTCCATCGACGGTGAAGGATTCAATATTTTTTAGCCCTTTAATGTAACCGGAATTATCAGGCGAGACCTCATTTCTTGTCCACTCAAGAGCAGCTTTCGCATACGGATTAAAACCTGAAGTATCTCCTGTAACCAGTGCCCTGTCATGGTTCCCGGCAATTGAGATTATGTTATTCCTTTTAAACAATTCGATTGTCTCATTGGGATAAGGATTATAACCAACAATGTCGCCGGCATGCAATATTCTTTCAGCGCCGGCGTCTTTGAGCGCGGAAAGAACGGCTTTTAGCGCAACAGCATTGGAGTGAACATCCGCAATCAATCCTATCATCATATTAATAGATATACAATGATTTCCCAAATAGTTGTCCTTGATGAAAAAAGTCAGAGCTTCGATGGGAACCCTGGGCGCCCTGGGACTTGAACTGGTGCAGATGGATACGCCACCCACGACTGCATATCTTCAGATTTACACCGAAAAACGCTGCGAGGCGAACTGCCAGTTCTGCGCCCAGGCAAGAGGCTCATCCGCAGACATTTCTCATATTGCCCGGGGCATGTATGTACCCGCCGACCTTGAAACTGTTGTCATGCGGCTTAAAATGGCTTATGAGCGAGGCTACCTCGCCCGCGCCTGCATCCAGACGGCGCTTTATGATACGTGGTGGGAGGATACCGTTTATTTAACCGGTAGAATCCGAAGGGAAAGCCGGATTCCCATATCGCTTTCGGTTTTTCCGCTGAATGCGGAGCGATTTGAAGAATTAAAAAAAATTGGCGTTGATGAACTTGTTATACCTCTTGATGCCTGTACGCCCCAGTTATTTGAAAGGATAAAAGGAAAAAGCGCAGGAGGACCTTATTCATGGGAACGCCATGTGGACGGGTTGAAACGCGCATCTCGCATATTTGGAAAAGTAGGGACTCATCTCATGCTCGGTCTCGGGGAAAGCGATGAGGATGCGGTAAGGATAATTTCGGAATTGCACAAAAATAATGTAAATATCGCACTTTTTTCATACACATATATTTCGGGTTCCCAGGGCAATTTCGGAGAAAAAACCAAAGATAGCGCCATCAAACATTACCGCACTGTGCAGCTTGCACGGCATCTGATTCTTGAAGGACTGGCGGTTTTTTCTGATATGCGATTCGAAAACGGCTTTCTCGTTGATTTTGGGGTGAAATACGATGTGATTCTTGAGGCTATTGAGAATGGAGAGGCTTTCCGGACCTCAGGATGCCCGGACTGCAACCGTCCCATGGCGAATGAAACGTTCTCAAAGATATATAATTTCCCGAAAAAACCGGATGATGAAGAAATAATGAGCATAAAGAAGGATCTGGGGCTGGGGATACCACAATCTTAATTTACTAACCAAACAAAATTACATTATAAACGGGAGAGGAAATCAATGGAAATTACTGAACAAATATTCGAATTTACAGATGAAATCGGTCCTGAAAAAATTGTCCATCTGTATGAACCCAGAACAAGAATGAAAGCCATTGTTGTGGTGGATAATGTGGCTGCAGGTCCTGCTATCGGGGGAGTGCGCATGGCGCCTGACGTAACCACTACCGAAGTCCGGAGGCTTGCCCGTGCAATGACTTACAAAAACGTCATGGCAGGTCTTCCTCACGGCGGCGGGAAATCCGGGATAATAGCCGACCCTAAAACCGTAAACAGGGAACAGCTAATAAGGACTTTTGCCCGCGGAATAAAAAACCTCCAAGAATATATCCCCGGCCCTGATATGGGTACAGATGAAGCGAGCATGGCGTATATCTATGATGAAATTTCCCGCGCAGTCGGGCTCCCAAGAGAGCTGGGCGGGATTCCGCTTGATGAAATAGGCGCTACCGGATACGGAGTTGCAGCGTGCGCTGACATAGCGAAGGATTATATCAATCTTGACCTAAACGGGGCGCGCCTCACTATCGAGGGGTTCGGGAATGTGGGAAAACCTGCGGCGCGTTTTCTTGCAGAGAAGGGTATGATACTCGTTGGCACAAGTGACACAAAAGGCACAATTTACAATTCAAAAGGATTGGATATTGAAGAACTGGTACGGATAAAGGAAAACACGGGTTCGGTTACAAATTATAAAGACGGGGAGGTTTTAAAAACAACAGACCTGTTGACGGTAAGCACCGATATTTTCATCCCGGCGGCGCGGCCTGATGTGATAACTGAAGCAAACTCGGATGTGCTGGATGCGAAATTAGTCATCGAAGGGGCGAATATCCCTGTCACTGAAAATGCAGAAAAGATGCTTCATGACAGGGGAATCCTGGTCGTCCCAGATTTTGTGGCAAATGCCGGCGGGGTGATAACGGCGTCTGTAGAATACCACGGAGGCACAGAGGCGTCTGCATTTGAACGGATAAAAAGCACCATTCCCAGGAACACTAAAGAGCTTCTTGACAAAGTTTACAGCGAAAAAACCTATCCCAGGGAAACCGCAATCGGTATTGCAAAACAAAGAGTAATGCGGGCAATGAAATACAGGGAATGGATGTAATAATGCTTTCTTCAATATTCGAGCCGGAATCAATAGCAGTAGTTGGCGCTTCCAACAACGAGACAAAGTGGGGAGGACGAATACTTAAGAATATATTGAGCGACTTTAAAGGACAGGTATTCCCTGTAAATCCGAAGGAAATGCTGGTGCAGGGAGTGCCTTCATATCCTTCTGTCCTTGACATCCCCCATGAGGTCACGATGGCGGTGATAGCAGTACCAGCGCAACTGGTCCTCGATGTTGCAGAAGAGTGCGGGAAAAAAGGCGTTAAGGGGCTTATTGTGGTAAGCGCCGGGTTCAGTGAAACGGGGAATGAAGGTTTTGAACTTGAGCAAAAACTCGAATCCATTGTCAGGAAGTACGGCATGCGCATGATAGGACCGAACACGCTCGGGATAGTCAACGAACCGACACACCTCAATGCCAGCGTTATAGGGAGGCTTCCGAGCCCGGGTCCGATTTCTTTCATCACGCAAAGCGGAACACTCGGCCTTGCGATAGCTGACTGGACGATTGATATGGGACTCGGCCTCTGCAAAGTGATCAGCACCGGGAACAAGGCTGATACAGATGATGTTGACCTGATAGAATACCTTGATAAAGACCCTTCGACTGGCGTCATAGCCATGTATGCTGAAGGAATCAAACGCGGTAGGATGTTCATGGAAGCCGCCCGGCGCACCAAGAAACCGATTATCGCTATTAAGACTGGAAGGTCACGAAGAGGAGCAAAGGCGGTTTTCTCACACACTGGCTCTATCGCCGGTTCGGATGAGGTTTATTCAGCTGCATTCAGGCAGGCGGGAATCCTGCGGGTTGATACAATCGATGAGGTATTCGATGCCGCGCTTGCGTTCTAATGCCAGCCGCTCCCGAAAGGGAATAACGTCGCGATACTTTCAAACGGCGGCGGGGCTTCAATCGTAGCCACGGATGAGTGTGAGAGGCACGGTATCAATATAGTTGACCTGGCTGAAGAAACAAAGGAGCAGATAAAAAAAGTCATTCCCGGATTTGCATCAGCTTCGAATCCCATCGATACAGCAGGTACGGTTTCTTTCACAATTTACAGCGAGGTCATAAAAGCGCTTCTCAAAGACCGGAATGTGGACGGGTTAATCGTAATCTATGTGCATACCCTGATGTCAAACGCGATACCGCCTGCCGAGGCAGTGGTAGAGATAAAACGAAAATGCCCGAAACCTGTAATCACATGCTGGATGGGAGGAAAAGGAACGGAAGAAGGTATTGATATCCTGAAGAGCGGATGCCTACCCAACTACTCAGTGCCGGAGCGGGCTGTGAAAGCGCTGGCTGCGCTTATCAGGCACAAGGAGTTCCTTGAAACTGTTAAAACAAGAGCCGCGGAGGAAGGCAAATGACAAAAATTCTTACTGAGCATGAGACAAAAAAACTCCTTGCAAAATACGGGATTCCTGTGACAAAAGAGCAAATTGCAGCAAGCGCCAATGAAGCCCTTGCAATCGCATCACAGATAGGAACCCCTGTTGCCATGAAAATTTCCTCGCCTGATATTCCCCATAAGAGCGATGCAGGCGGCGTGGTTCTGAATGTAGAAAAGGAGTTCATCACGACAACTTATAACGAAATGTTGGCGCGGATTAAAAAGGTAGTGCCGGATGCAAATATCGAAGGCATCCTGGTGCAGCAGATGGCGCCGCCCGGCCATGAGATTATCGTGGGTCTGAAAAAGGATGCGCAGTTCGGTCATGCGCTGATGTTCGGGCTTGGTGGGATTTTTGTGGAGGTTTACAAGGATGTTACATTCAGGGTCGTGCCAATCGACAAGAGCGATGCACTTTCGATGATATCGGAGATTAAAGGCTACCCCATACTCAAGGGAATCAGGGGAAGAATGCCTGCTGATATTGATGCTATCGCAAGCGTGCTGGTCTCAGTTTCGGAAATGGCTGAAAAGGAGAACATCATCGAACTTGATATTAACCCGCTGATCGTGAGCGAGAGCCGGGCGATTGCGGTGGATGCGAGGGCGATGGTGGATGAGAGAAGGAAATGAGTTTAGATAACTTTAAATCTTAAATGGATATCTTTCAGAAGGTGATATCTTGGATTTGGAAAGTCAGTTACTAAAATCATCTCTTCTTTGTGGTTTAATACCCGGAGGAAAATCCGCTCATAGGCTCCAATTGTTTTTTGTGGCTAATAATGAACTTGGCTCCTCAAATCATGAAAATGATTTTCAAAGAGCTTTGGAAACCAGTGTTGATATCAAAAAATATTGGGAAAACTGGCCAAATAAATGGTCTGGAGAATACAGAATTACTCAAAAAGGTTATGAAAGAGCATTAACTCTGTTCGGTCAAATAAAGCCAATATATTCTCCCAGATCGAAAGATGATTGTAATTTTAGTTTGGAAGGTTATATAGAGCAGACCAAAGTTCTTATCAGAACACTCGGTGGAGAGAGTGACATATTTCTCAATGGTCAACTTTGCAAGTCTGCTAAAGAAGCTTGTCGACAATTAGAAAAACATCTCGGAATTCCAATCCTAACGATAGGTGGTTCGGCGGTTAGAGACCTTCGCAATTATGCCATCGATAATAAATTTGAAATGCATTGGGAATCATAAAAACAGTCGCCTTAACACTGTTGAATAATTTTACATGATGGTGAAAAGCTTATCAAGTAGAAAGTAGAGTGTAGAATCATGCCATCCACCGCCAGCGTCAAAATAAGCTCTGACGCAAAAATCCTCCTCGACACGCTCCATCAAAAACTGCGCGCAACGGGCATGAAAATCACAGAACAAAAGATTCTGGATACCCTGATAGAATACACCGATTTAACTCAAATCAAAAAACTCCTCCAGAAAGAAGAAAACGTGGCTCTTACCATGCTCCAAAAACCTGTTAACTGGGGCGTTGAAGATTCTTCTGAGAACATTGATAAATACGTATATGGTGAAATTCATGAGCCTTCTACTCGATACCTCAGCGCTCGTCGCCGCAAGAAACGTTAAAGATAAAAACCACAATAAAGCTGTGGATATAATGACCCCTGCGTTGCAAGGGGATTACGGTAAGTTATTTGTCAGCGACTACATCTTCGATGAGGCGATTACCCTTGCTTATATCAGAACAGCCAGCAAAAAATTCGCCTACGACATAGGAAGATTTGCAAAGGCAAAACCCATAAACTTTCGCTTTATAGAGCCGATAGATTTTGATAAGGCGTGGGATCTTTTCCAGCAGTATGAAGATAAGCATTTGAGCTTCACAGACTGCACAAATATTGCACTTATGGAAAGATTTAAAATTGAAACTATTTTTACTTTTGATGCAGAATTTAATAGATTAGTGAATGTCGTCCCTGCATAAAATCCATTAACCGCTATCTCCCAGTTTTTTTTCCTTATACCTTGTTTTCACATAAACCTTATTCCCTTCGGCATCTCCCCTACCTTCTCAGTGAACTTATCAGGCCAGTCCTTTTGCTCAAACCCTTTCTGCGCGAGGAACGTACTTGCCCACCTCTCAAGTCCGATACCCGAGCAACCGCTCCAGACGTCCTTACCAGACTGCGACTTCACGTTGAAACCCTTTGGATACTTATCTCCATTGACACTCAGGTTCTGGAACTCAAGCCACTCTCCATCCTTTCCGCGATAGGGCAGCGGCGCCTCAAAATCGATGGTGCCCACTTCTTTTTGCCCCGCAAGCCCGGTAAGTCCTTCCTGCGCCATGAACCAAGGCGTGACCCATGCCATCCTCCACTCAAGGTCAAGAATGTCATTGAATACATGCTTGTAGCACTCCTGCATCTTCTTTGAGTGGTCGAGTATCTGCTCAGGCGTGCCTATGAAAACAAGCTCAATCCTGTGGAATTCATCAACCCTTTCCATGCCGTGTATGCCGCCGCTCTCATACCTGTGCGATGTGCCGGAGCGGTCGAATACCGTTATCGGAAATGAGTCTTCCGCTATTGTTTTCCCCTGCATGAAAGGCCAGAACGAAGGACACTGGGCATAACACATTGCACCGATGGGTTTATCGATTTTTTCTGAGATGAGGTCAAGCGGCACTTCAAGAGTGACCTTGTAGTGATCAATTACCTCCTCCCAGAAAAGGGGGTCTCGTGTCTTCGGCGGGCTTATGTAGTATATCTCTGGATACACGCCCTTTGCATGTCCCGAATGCTTGAGCACATCCCATGTATCGAGCTTGGGAAAAATCATTTCAACGTATCCGAGAGGCTTGATTACTTCTTCCAGCACTATCTCTTCAAATGCCCTGAAAATGCGTGTCATCTGGGGTCCATGTATCCACTGCCCCCGGCTTGCGCCGCGCTTTATCCAGCCGCGCTTCTCAGCTTCCACGGTGGGGTCGGCTGTGAATTTCATCTCTTTTTTGGTGCTTTCCCAGAGTAAGCTCCAGTGCTCGGCTTTGCCGCCAAAACCCTGCGCTGCGATTTTGTCCTCGATGAGCGAGATTATCCTGTCAGGGATTTTGTTCTCAAGCTGCGCTTCCCCAACGTCAAGAGAGAGCGTTATCATTCCGTCAGCGAATTCAATTTCCTTTACATAAGGTATTTTAGTCTGGCGCAGCGCCTGTTCTGAAGGAAGTTTTACAATGAACTCTTCCACTTCCGCGCCTCTTATCCCGATTTTGTGCACTTTGCCAAGAACTCCTGCAAGCGGTTTGCGGAGGCGGATGAACGCATCGTGGGCGCGCAGGTACCTGTCTGATTCGATATCAAAAAAGATACTGTTATCCCTGATGTCCCATCCGATGATTTTAGAGCCTCTTCCTGCGGGTACGCCTTTTTGCAGGATTGTAGTTTTTGCTTCTTCTATGAACTTTTCTATATCGGCGCAGGCGGCTGCGGCATCGGCGCTTGTTTTGAAGCTGCCTTTTAGATGAAAGTAAGGTTCCATTTGCATCATTTCCTTTAGTTGAAGTACTACTTATGATTCATTTCTTATTTATACTTCATCAAAATAATTCTGTTAATTAATGCGGGGGATGGGATTTGAACCCATGAATGCCTGCGCAACAGGATCTTAAGTCCTGCACCTTTGGCCGCTTGGTTACCCCCGCTTTAGGGTCACGTTAAATATCCCTCGGGTTACTTTAAACTAACGTATTATTCGACATAATTATGTATAATCCATTTCAATTACCGTCTATGCCTCAGTCCTTTGTCACGTTCTCGCGCAATGTCTTTATCCCGCTTACCAATGTTTGCAGGAACAAGTGCGGATATTGCGGCTTCAGGCGGGATATGGGGCACCCGGAGGCTAAACTCCTCCCGCCTGATGAAGTTGCGGCCATACTTTCAAAAGGCGCGCGGGCAGGCTGCTCGGAAGCTCTTTTCACATTCGGTGAGCGTCCGGAAGAAGTCGATGGTTTCAGCACGTGGCTTTCCGAACTGGGATATGGCAATATCATCGATTATCTTGTTGACCTGTGCAAGCTTTCGCTCCGTATCGGTCTTTTACCGCACTCAAACCCCGGGATACTTGAAAGGAGAGAGCTTGAAAAACTAAAACCATTCAATGCCAGCATGGGGCTCATGCTTGAAACTGCGGGTACAGTTAAAGCTCATGAAGGTTGCATCGGAAAGATTCCCCTGGAGCGCATAAAAACCATCGAATATGCAGGAGAACTCAAAATCCCATTCACCACAGGGATACTCGTGGGCATTGGCGAAACCTGGGAGGACAGGCTACGCTCCCTTAAAATTATCAGGGATATCCACGAAAGATTCGGGCATATCCAGGAAGTAATTATCCAGAATTTTATCCCCAAACCCTATACAAAAATGGCTTCACACCCAGCGCCGGGAATAAACGAGATGATAAAGACCGTCTCCACGGCATGGGAGACTCTTCCTGACGATGTGGCTATACAGGTTTCCCCTAACCTGATTCCGCCTGGGGAATTAGTCGAATGCGGCGCCTCCGACCTTGGAGGCATCTCGCCTGGAACCATAGACTACATTAATCCCGAAGCCCCATGGCCCAATATCAAGGAATTGCAGACTATGGTTAGTAGTCCCCTCCGGGAGCGGCTGCCGATTTATCCGCAATTTGTGAAGAAAAAATGGTTCAGTAGCGAAATTGCGCCGCTTATCCCAAGGCTTTGCGACGCAGAAGGATTTCGGAAAGCATATAAATAAGTATCGTGTAATGTCTGCAAAATTCTGGTGGTACTATACATAAATCACAGGGCATCCAGGAATTGCGAAGCATTCAAGATGACTACCTGAGCCGGGCAGAGGCGGGTAAATTCACGACTGAAGATGCGCTGGCGCTCTACGATAAACCAACTTTTCTTTTTTCACTTGCAGACAAGCTTCGCAAAAAATCAGTCGGGGATGACGTAACCTACGTTATTAACAGGAATATTAATTTCACAAATATGTGCATCGGGACATGCAAATTCTGCGCCTTCAAGAAACAGGATGGGTATATCATGTCTATCCAGGAAATTCTTGAAAAAACAAAAGCTGCTGTTGATATTAATGCCACCGAGGTATGTATCCAGGGCGGGCTTCTTCCTGACTGGGATGTTTCCAATTACTGCGAGATCCTGGAAAGTATTAAAAAAGAATTCCCGCAATTGCACATTCACGCATTTTCTCCCATGGAAGTATTCCATGCAGCGGAGAATAGCAATTTGAGTATTAAAGAAACATTGTCAATTCTTAAAAAATCAGGTCTTGGTTCAATGCCAGGGACGGCTGCCGAGATACTTGCCGATAGGGTGAGGGAAGAGATTTGTCCTGATAAACTCACCACACATGAATGGATCAGTGTTGTCAGGACAGCGCACAGGACAGGAATTCCCACAACAGCAACAATCATGTACGGGCATATTGAGACATTGCGGGAAAGGATTGAGCATATTCTGATAATTCGCGAGCTTCAGAAAAAAACAGGCGGTTTTACGGAATTTGTTCCTCTTCCTTTTATGCCGCTAAACAATAGACTGGGGGCAGGAAAGCAGGTTTCCCGGGGAATTGAGGATTTGAAATTACATGCGCTTGCAAGAGTATTGTTGTATCCGAATATCAGGAATATCCAGGTAAGCTGGGTGAAGCTCGGCAAAAAGCTTGCTCAGTCAGCCCTCGATTGCGGCGCGAATGACCTTGGCGGGACTTTGATGGAAGAGAAAATCTCAAAGAGCGCAGGCGCAACGAGTGGCGAGTACATGGCGCCGCAGGAATTTGAGCGCCTGATATTGGAAATAAAACGGGTACCAAAGCAGCGGGATACGCTATACAGGCATATTTAAAAGATGGGCCCGCGGAGATTCGAACTCCGGATCCCCGCCATGTAAAGGCGGTATCATAGCCGACTAGACCACGAGCCCTGCGAAGGGGTAAGATGTTGTTTGGGGTATATAGGTTTTTTCGGTTGCTCATTTCACAAATCATTAAATATCCCGCTGTCCATTCTAATGCGCTCATGAAAGAATATTCACTCACCAACAACGAAAAAAAGGTCTTGCTCGCCCTCTCCAGAAAAGACAAATTCACTCCCGAAGACATCACCACGGCATCAGGACTCAGCGTCGAAGCAGCTATGCAGTCAGCTTTTCTTCTCGCTGAAAAAGGTTTATGCGAGGTAACAGAAAAAGTCACTACGGTATATACGCTCACAAAGGAAGGCAAAGAGTGTGCAAATAATGGCTTACCTGAGCGCCAGATAGTCGACGTGATCAGAGTGCCTGGCCAGCAGGAGTCAACCCCGATTTCCGACTTAATGAGACGTTTTTCTCCTAAGGTAGCAGGTATTGCTTTAGGCTGGCTTCATAGAAAAAACTGGGCAAGAATTGAAAATAATATGATTATTCCAACTGGGAAAGCTGATGGAGAAATTGGAGTAGATGAGGAAATACTCAAAATTCTTAAAGGCAAATCTTTAGAAGATGAAATACTGCAAGAGCTAAAATTAAGAGAAGGAATAAAATTTAAACTCGGACAAAGAGCTCTTGAATTTTCATCTTTAGAAGGAAGCGAAGTGTTGCAGGAACTGATAAAACGAAATCTTGTCGAAAAAACCGAGAAAAAGACACGTGTCATAATAATCACTGCAGAAGGAAAAGCCCTCGCTGCCGCCGGATTAAGCATTGAAGAGGAAATCGCCCAGCTCACCCCCACCATCATCACAAGCGGCTCATGGAAGACAGCTAAGATTCGCCCGTACAATATCCACACGCCTGTAAAACCGGTGTACGGCGCTAAACTCCATCCATACCAGCGCCTCATCAACGAAATGCGCTCGATTTTCCTTGAGATGGGGTTCACAGAGATAAAAGGCGATATAGTACAGAGCTCGTTCTGGAATTTCGATGCACTTTTCCAGCCGCAGGACCACCCCGCGCGTGAGATGCAGGATACGTTCCATCTCTCTACCGAATGCGACCTGCCTGAAGAATACATAGCACCCGTAAAAGAAATGCACGAAAAAGGCGCCGGAATATCAAGGGGCTGGGGAGGTAAATGGAGCGAGAATGTTGCACGAAAACAGGTGCTTAGGACTCACACCACAGCAGTCACTATAAAATATCTTGCAGACCATCCCGACCAGCCGGTTAAGGCCTTCTGCATCGACCGCGCGTACAGGCGAGAGGCAATCGACCCCACGCACACGCCTGAGTTCGAGCAGCTTGAAGGCGTGGTGATGGATAAAGGTGTGAGCTTCAAGAACCTGCTCGGGTGCCTCACCGAGTTCTATCACAGGATGGGTTTTGATGAAGTGAGATTCAGGCCAGGGTATTTCCCATACACCGAGCCGAGCGTGGAGCCAGAGGTGTACATCGAGAGCAGGGGCAAGTGGGTTGAGCTTGGGGGCGCGGGTGTGTTTCGGAAAGAGGTCACGCTGCCTCTCGGAATCAAGTATCCGGTGCTGGCATGGGGGCTCGGGGTGAGCAGGGTGGCGATGTTGAGGCTGGGTCTCAAGGATTTGAGGGAGCTGTATCAGAGCGATATTGATTGGCTGAGAAAGAGCACGGTGTTATAGCATAACGTCACAGCATCAGAATAAATGCAGTAAATTAGCCAGGCATTTGTTCAAGGGGATACGTTCATATAAATAAGAGTCTCTATAAATATATAACCGGATTGTACTGGCAGGTGATAAAATTGGCAGCGGAAATTAAGAACACAGGAATTCCAAAGGATTTAGTGAAATATACGGTCATCCGGACGCTCAAATCCAAGATAGAGGAAATAAACCAGAAGTTAAATGATATTTACGCCAGCATGAGATATTTTGAGAAAAAATATGGCATGAAAACTGAAGAATTCTACAAAAAATTCACAAGCGGATCGCTTGGCGATGACATGGATTTTTTTGAATGGAAAGCATCCGCAGAAATATATAATGAGCTGAAAGAGGAGAAAAAGGTGCTGATAGAGGCTATCGGATGATAGAGGACTATTTCGAGTTCTTAAAAAAAGTTGCGAAAAAGAACCCCTCTGTAAAAAATCTCCGACTTGTCAGGGAATTCATTGGTGTGAACAGGGGTTTCATCAGGTTTGTAATCGAATTGAGAGATGATTCAGAACTTCATGTGTTTGAATATGTTGATTCCAGTCTGCACAAGATAGATTACTCATATCACTGGCAGAACAAAGAAAAACTGTTGATAACAAGATGGGACAATGCGCCTCATCATTCCGAATTCGAAACTTTCCCCCATCATTTGCATGAAGGAGACAATATAAAGCCATCAGATGAGCCGACATTTGTAGAAATACTCAAAAAGATAGGAGAAAGGATATAAGCCGAAGGATGGACGCAAAAAATTACAGACTATTTGAAAAATAGGATATGTTAAAAAATATTTGAACTGAAACTCACAGAAGCTTCAGTTCCCTCAACTTATCCTTCGTCGGCACCCCGTTCTCATCCCATGCCCTGAGACGATAATACTCATCAAGCGCCTTCTCAAACTCAACCTTATTAATCCCGCCGCTCTCAAAAAACCTCTCAGGCAGGGTATCATCCTTTCGCGAAAATCCAGCCTCGATATTAAACAGCCGCTCAAGGTTCCAGATTCTCTCACCGCATTTGCGGAACTCTTCGGTCGAATAATCCACCCCCGTTGCCGCGGTCAGCATGTTCGCAAACTCCACATCTCCTATCGCAAACGATGAGAATATGCACAGCACAAGCGAATCAAGGGCTGCAGTCGCATTCTGGAATGCCTGCACAAGCCCTGCTTTTCCTGAAAATGTTTTTGGCTCAACCTTTATGGGCTTCCCAAGAATCTCAGGCGCTATCATGTAGGCGCGCAGGTGGCAGCCCCCGCGGTTTGAAGTGGCGTAGGCAAGCGCCATCCCGAATACGCCCCGCGGGTCATAACCCGGAAGCTCAAGCCCCTTGACCTGCATCCCGACATCTTTTTTGCGCGATTTTGAAAGAGCCTTTGAACCCCTGCCGAGTTCAGCCCCGACCCCTTCCTTTTCACCTATTTTTTCAACAAGCCCGGCTAATTCTTTTATGTCTTCGCCCATAATCTCGGCATAAGCCGCAATTGTCGAGCCTGAGGAGATGGTATCCATGCCGTAGTCGTTGCAGAGGCGGTTGATTTTGATAATTGCATCCAAATTTATGTTGTTATTATCAGGCCCGTAAGCCCACAGGGTTTCGTATTCCGGGACCTCATGCCCCTCGAATGCGCCGCTTTTTATGACATGCTTGCATGCGATTGTGCAATTATAGCAGGCGTTGCCTTTGATATCATAATTTTCTTTAATGAATTCACCTGAGACTTTATCCATACCTGCAAACCCGCTTTTCCTGAAGTTCTGTGCAGGCAGGAGCTTCATATAGTTCAGGAGGTTAGCCATTGCTGAAGTCCCGTACGTTGAAAGTCCTTTTGATCCGCCTTCACTTAGAAGTTTGCTTGCTTTTCGTCTCGCTTTCCCAAATGCCTCTTCATCCGAAATTGCGGGTTTCTTGTCCCCTTTCACTACAATCGCTTTGAGTTTCTTAGAACCCATGACAGCGCCAAGCCCTCCCCGCCCGCAGGCATGGAAGTAATCGTTCATGACATTTGCCATCGGAACAAGCCGCTCCCCTGCGCGCCCGATGCATGCCACGCGCCCCCGCGATGACAGCATATCAGTGCATACCCTTACGTTTTTTCCCCAGAGCTTTTTAGCACTGAGTATCTCGAAGTCCCCATTTTCGATGGAAGCGTAAACCGGCTCTTCCGCAGCGCCCTTTATGATAATCGCATCAATCCCTGCAAATTTCAGTTCTTTCCCGAAAAAACCGCCGCTGCTTGAATCCAACATAGTGCCAGTGAGAGGCGATTTTGATACCATCACATGCCTTCCTGACAATGGCGCCAGCGTCCCCGTAAGTGGACCTGTTGCGAATATCAGGAGGTTTTCAGGGCTCAGCGGGTCGATATTCGGGTAGGCATTATCGTAATACAGCTTTACTCCCAGTCCCCTCCCGCCGATAAAGGAGCGAAGCATATTGGAATCGGTATTCGTTTCTGATATTTTGCTGTTTGATAAATCGATTGTTACTGTTTTTCCTGTCCAGCCATGCATATGATTCAGAACAAGGTTTTTTGTATTAAATATTATTGGTTGGACCTTTTTTCGTTGACGTTTTTATAATGTGTTGTATATTCCTTGTAATTTAGCTCAACGGATAATGGGGATAACTGCCGTTATCCACCATAACCGATAAAACCTGCTTTGCCTGCTGAATGTACCATCATGCCCACGAAATTTGAAATAATTTTTTTACTTGCCTCTTTTTATAAACATCAAACCAAATATACCAATTCCCATCAGAGCTATTGTGGGTAACTCCGGGGCTGGGGATGGAGGAATGGTGGCAACCACCACTGGCAAATAATCGCCGCCATTTGTTATGTCGCCCGAAGAATTATACGGGAGTAACGTATTACCTAAGCCATCTCCATCAGTGTCTTTACCTGCATAATCAGACCAAAAATTACCGCCAAGCCAGGAACCACCGATGATATTCTCGCCATAAGTTTTTGTGATGTTCCATTTATTATATCCATTGTCCCGTGCCGTGCCACTGAAATCGTTGTTATAGATTATGTTATTGCTGGAAGAAGACAAGCTTATGCTAATTGTAGATGAAGTTGAACTAAAGCGTGAGACTTTGTTTCCATTCAGTGTATTGTAGCCTGAAGAGGTTAGTTCGATGCCCGGGCCTGCAATACCTGTGACAGTATTCCAGCTCAATGTGTTGTTACTGGCAGAGGAAAGCTCGATGCCAGACACAACGCCCACAACTTTATTCCAACTCAGAGTATTATTGTTGCTTGACGAGTGTAGTGATATGCCCCAGTCGTTAACCGATTCAGCAGTATTATTGAACAGTATGTTGTTGCTGGAAGAATCGAGAATAATGGCAGTCCATGAGCACGTGGCAACATTATCGGCTAACATGTTGTTATTGGAAGATTCCAGATCTATTGAACAGGTGTCGTCGTTCCTGATTATATTGTTGTTGGAATTTACGTTAATTACTCCAGGCATACCACGTAGTGAAAAACCTTCAAATGTGCTATTTCCAGCACTCAAGGTTATTCGGGGGCCTCCGATAAAGTCTAACACAACAGGTTTCCCTCCACCGGTATCGATGCCTTTGAGAATGAGAGGTTGGTTCACATCGACATTCTCGTAATATGTACCGCTATGCACCATGATAATATCCCCCGGGCTTGCTGCAGATATAGCGGCTTGAATGGTTGAATAATCGCAAATCCCGGTTTTACATACTGTTATTTCTGCGGCACTTGCACCGGTTACCAGCAATAAAACAATTACTGTTATTTTAAACCCAATTCTTAAAGCACAACATCCGTAAATGTTATTCAATTTCATTTTCCATCACTCCTCTTTGAATAGCGTTGCTTTCGTTAGCGAGACAAAATTTTAATTATTATTTTGATGAATCTACGAATATTTGATTGTGTATGATTCTGTAACATATGCTTTTGAAATATACTTTTAGCCGGTTTCACTGCAGTTTTTATTTTTTTTGTATTAAATATGTGGATCGGATTTCATTATCACTTTTAGCAATTCTTAAATATCTCACCGCATATTTGAAATGAAATCGAATTTATCAGAAATCCCGGGAGGAATCAAATGCACAACTCGAAACATAATTACTGGGGGGGTAAACCAATATCTCCTATCCCTATTTCTGATAATATGACGATTACCCAGCTGGTTGACGAGGTCTTTGATGACATGGGTTTTAATGCAAAACGGCTGGCTGAAGCATGTCATCTCTTCAAGACCATGGTAGACGACAACTCAACGGTATGCCTGACGCTCGCCGGCGCCATGACTCCAGTGGGACTGGGCGGCGGCATCGTCAAAATGATGGAGAAAGGCTTTATCGACTGGATTGTAACGACAGGCGCAAACACATACCATGACCTGCATTTTGCATACAAATTGCCAGTCCACCAGGGAGATTATAATGCGGACGATAACGAACTTGCTGAGCACGATGTGGTACGTATCTATGACGTGTATATCGATATGGAGCGAACGCTAATAGCCCAGGATAAGATTATCCAGGCGCTTACACAGGAAGCGGTAAAACGGAAGATGTTCCCAGAAAAATACTCAACCGCATATTATTATAAAATTCTTGGCGATGGGGTGCTTGAGACTGCAAAGGCTCCTGAACGCTCGTTCATCGCTTCTGCATCAAAAAATGATGTCCCGGTCTTTGTCCCGAGTTTTGCCGATTCATCCGTCGGGATGGGAACAAGTTACCTGCCTATCATGGCAAATTCAGGCTCAACGTCAGGGCAGCTTGATCCGAAAACATTCATAGACCCGAGCCCCACGATGGACGTGCTTGAAAGCGCTGCAATCGTTCACAATAGCATGCTAGAGAAGATTCCCCGCGGCGTGCTTGAAGTGGGCGGCGGGGTGCCCAAGAATTTCCTCCAGCAAACGGGGCCTATGATTTCCCAGATTATAGGCATGGAGTGCCCGGGTGAGAATTATGTAGTCCAGGTGACTGTTGACCGTCCTGACGTTGGAGGACTTTCAGGCGCTACGATAAACGAAGGCAAGTCGTGGGGAAAGATACCGAAAGCTGGAGAGGGGAATGTAATCCCTTACATCGATGCTACCGTAGGCGTTCCGATAATTTTTGCTTATGCGCTTGAGAATTGCAAGCCAAGGAAGCTTAAGAAACTGGGCAGTAAACTGCCTGAGATAACGCAGGAATTGATAGTAGCTGCGAAGAAGAATGCTGGGAAATAGTATGCCTTAGTACTTCGGCGTGATGCTTTTTTTCACCATGCTTCATTTTTTGAGTTCAATATATTCCTTGGTCCCCCCGGACTCAAAGGACACGTTCCGGGAACCGCATTTTGCGCAAACCGCCGAGCCAACCAGTCCTTTATTATCCCCTATCCCAACTGTAAAGTGCTCCACGCGGTATTTCTCTTTCATCGTTCTATCAAGCCATTCTTCTTCTTTTCTGGTCGCGGGGCATCTTGATAACAAAAAGAACCTTTCTTTGAATTCATCCTCGTTCCCGCAATCAAGGCATTTTTTAGGTCCAAAACCTTTCCACGATTCTTCTATTTCCTTTGAGCCGTGAAGCTCCTTGAGGGATATTTCCTTTATCTCAATTGGTTTTTCCTCTTTCACTTCGTCTATTTTCTGCGATGCCACAAGCGCTTTTCTTCCTTCCTCATGACGTTTTTCAAGGAGGCATATCTCACCGCATACGCGAAGTGCCTCTTTGGTGGGGGTCTTATTGGCTAATTTGTAGGCTTCCAATCCCTGCGTGGTCTGCCCGGTATTGAAACATTTGTTGCCGCAGATGATGAGTTCTTCCTCGGGCGGCTTTTTATTTGCCAGTTTGTAAGCTTCAAGACCTTAATAGAACTGCCCATCTTTAAAACACACGCCGCCGCAGATGATGAGTTCTTCAACCGGCGGATTCTCTTTAAGGAGCTTGTAGGCTTCAAGACCCTGATTGAGTTTCCCTTTCAAAAAACATGCTCTGCCGATTATGATAATTTTTTCCTTTGGGAGGGGAAGGCCGATAATTTTAGAAGCCTCATTTGCAGAATATATCCGTCCCTCGTCAAGATATTTATTGATGTAATTAATGAGCACTTCTTTTGGAAGTTCGATCCCGGCAGCTTTTGAACCTTCGATAGCTTTGGAAACCCACCCGTTTTCAAGATATTTGTAAATGTAATTTTTGAGTTCCTCTTTTGAAAGCTCCACTTTGGCAATTTCGGAGGTTTCGATGGCTTCAGACATCCGCCCTGCATCGAGGCATTTTTTAATGTATGTTAGAACCTTTTCATCCGTCATTTCTCTATGTTATCCTCTTAGTATGGTTTTTAGTATGGGTTATAATAAATCTTCTCATGAATGATTCCATGATATTGGTTATAGCTTCCTGAAATCAAGGAAAATTAAACATTAACAATGAACTAATACGAACTCGTACGAACTTATGGGGAGCTTCTCCTCATAATCAAAGCGTTTTTCTGCTCATATCGGCAGGTTTCTTCAATCTTACTTTATAAAGCAACCAAACCAATTAGTAACCATGGTTGAATATATTTATGAAATTGAAGCTATCGCCCTGAAATTAACAATATTGATAATATTTTTACACGAGTGCTACAAATTCATTAAATATTGCATCCACAATTAAAAAATTATCCTGATAGCGGTTTTAAACTCGTACGAACTCCGGTGGCATGAGTTCGTATCAGTTCGTACGAGTTAGTTGTTGATTTTTTCATATCAGGAGCAAAGTCTTCACAAGAATATGTCTGGTATATAGGTTCTCCCATAATTTCAATCTGATTTCCCAAATTCCCTTGCGCTTTCAAGCGCCCCGCATCTTGTTCCTTCCAGTGTTATGACCTTTCCTGAGATGCTGCCGTCTTCAATGCTGAACTCGATTGCAGCCGGCTCTGATAATCTCGGGGCTATGGGACTGCCGGGGCAGGCAAGAAGCACATCGGATTTTTCTATTAAAGGCCTGTGGATATGACCGAAAATGAGGACATCAACTTCCATCTCTTTTGCCATATACCTTGCTCCTATAGTATCCTGGATTGACAGCGCAGCCTCATGGATTATTCCAAACCTGAACCCATCGAGCTCTATGACTTTTCGCGCCGGAAGCATCCGTTTCAATTCAGGCTCATCCATATTCCCGTGGACGGCCTCAAGCCTGCATATGCCTGAAAGTTCATCGTATGCTTCTTTTGTGACAAAATCGCCTGCATGGATAACAATATCGGCATCCTTGATTAACCTGACAAGCCCGGCCGGAATCTGCGCCAGGATGGAACCCTCTTTTATGTGCGTATCCGAAATTGCGATAATCTTCATGCGTATCCGTAATCCATGTAGTTCAATTCTTTTTTGAGGCCGGCAAGTAAAATCCTGTATGTATTGGTTGAAAAATCAAGCCAGCCTTTGAAATCGGAATTTAATTTTTTCCCGATTGTCTCTTCCTTGCCGGTCTTGCTCGCCTCGGCGTATTGTTTGAAGTCTTCTATGTTTTTTTCCATATACCAGTAAAGCGCGGTCTCGGCAAAGGGTTTCGGTATAAGCGGTGAATGCCTGGAAATCTTAAGCATGAGTTCATTTTCGAGGGCAAGCTCATCCGGGGTTACACCTGACCTTTCAATCGCCTTATGGAGCGTCTCTTTGCTTATTTTTCTTTTTTCCTCAGGCGAGAATTTACGTAGCCCATTCCTCATATTTTCCTCGTATATCTCTTTCTGCAGCAATTCATGGAACAGCGCGTATTTTATCATGGCTTCGCTTGCTTCTTTTAAGTATGCGGTGTTGAAAGTTATTATCGAATACCATGAGCCGAGGTAATAGCGCCTGTTCATGGCGAGCGCGTAATCAAAAACGCCAGGCATGGGCGCAAATATGCTTTGCGAGAATACAACCGCTTCGGTTGATAGCAGCAGGATATTCGGGGGCGCAAACGGCCTGACAGCATCGAGACCAACAGTTCCGTAAACGGATTCGGGTTTTTCAAGGTACTGCTCGTTGCATGTGATTATGCTTTTCACTTCTTCGGGCTTTAACTGGTTTAATGAAAAAGCTACATCCTTGGCTGCGGATTTAATCCAAAGCGTATATTCTTCCTCGAATTTTTCCTTTGAAAGCTTTTGCATACCTGATTAATCGTATGCGGGCAATAAATAGTTAGTGGGATGGAGCATGCCAGACTGGGATTGTAAAAATGGTGGCGTGAGTTCGTATCAGTTCGTCCGAATTCGTTGTTGATTTTTTTATACCAGAGCGCGAAGGTCGCAAAGTAATATTGCGTCACTTTGTGTTCTTTGCGTCCTCTGTGGTGAATTATATAGAATTACCAGGATGACAGTAAGGGCATTGTCCAATAAAACCAATATCTTTTTTATGCCAGACCAACTTAAGAGCCAAATCGAGAGAAAACCATGCCATTTAAAATCGTAACAAAAAAGGAACTTGTCCCAACAATCCACTTAATGGAGATAAGCGCTCCGCGGATTGCGAAAAAGGCGCAGCCGGGACAGTTCGTCATACTCAGGATAGATGAAACCGGAGAAAGGATACCGCTTACTGTTGCGGATTTTGACAGGAGAAAAGGAACTATCACTATGATTTTCCAGGCAGTCGGGAAAACAACAACACAATTATCTTCCCTGAAAGCTGGTGGCGAACTCCTGGATTTCATAGGGCCGCTCGGGAATCCTGCGCATATCGAAAACCTGGGAACGGTAATTCTTGTCGGAGGCGGTGTTGGCGTTGCGCCGGTTTTCCCGCAGGCGCGCGCTTTTAAGGAATCGGGGAACAAAGTAATCTCGATTATCGGGTCACGCAGCGCGAATCTTCTGCTCTGGGAGGACAGGATGAGGAAAGTCAGCGATGAGTTGTATATCACCACAGACGACGGTACAAAAGGTCACCACGGTTTTGTGACAGATATCGTGAAAAAGCTCCTTGAAAATGGCACGAAAGTGGAGAGGGTTGTTGCCATCGGCCCGCCTGTGATGATGCGGGCTGTTGCAGGCGTGACAAGACCATTCAATGTTAAGACCATAGTAAGCCTGAATTCCATCATGGTGGACGGGACTGGAATGTGCGGGGCATGCCGGGTGCTTGTGGGCAATGAAACAAAGTTCGCCTGCGTGGATGGTCCGGAATTTGACGCCCATCTTGTGGATTTTACTCTTCTCATGAACCGTCTTGCGATGTACCAGCCGGAAGAAAAGCTTGCATTTGAAAAGTACAAATGCGAACGCGAGGGATGCACATGTTGATGAAAAACCCGTCAAAAAAGGTGGATTAACTATGGGTTCATCAAAGTTAGAGCGCCAGAAAATGCCCGAGCAGGAACCAAAGATTCGCCGCACCAATTTCAATGAGGTTGCGCTTGGTTTCACAGCGGAGCAGGCTACGGAGGAAGCAAAACGGTGCCTCCAGTGCAAGAAACCCAAATGTATGGAAGGCTGCCCTGTTGAAGTGAAAATTCCCTCTTTTTTAAAATACGTGGCAGAGGGCGATTTTGAAAGTGCCATAAAAGAGATAAAGGCAGATAATGCCCTCCCTGCCGTATGCGGGCGCGTGTGCCCCCAGGAAACGCAGTGCGAGCAGGCATGTATATTGGGCAAAAAAGGAGCTTCGGTGTCGATCGGCAGGCTTGAGCGCTTTGTGGCTGATTACGAACGCAAAAAAGGCGTAGAAATTCCCTCAGTGCCGAAACCTTCAGGAAAGAAGGTCGCTGTCGTGGGTTCCGGGCCTGCAGGACTTACAGCCGCTGCAGACCTTGCAAAAATGGGTCATTCGGTCACGATTTTTGAAGCGCTTCATGAAGCCGGGGGCGTTCTAACTTACGGCATTCCTGAATTCCGTCTTCCCAAGGATATCGTGAATGCCGAAGTTGAATATGTGAAGAAACTTGGCGTTACGATTCTTCTTGATTCTGTGATAGGCAAGATCGATACCGTGGACGGGCTGCTTGATGAATTTGATGCGGTTTTTCTCGGCACAGGAGCCGGACTGCCGGTTTTCCTGGATATAGACGGTGAGAACTTAAACGGCGTATATTCCGCGAACGAGTTCCTGACCCGCGTGAACCTCATGAAATCCTATAAATTCCCTGAGTACGATACGCCTATCAAGAAAGGAAAGCATGTGGTCGTGGTCGGCGGGGGCAACGTGGCGATGGACTCTGCAAGATGCGCCCTGCGCCTCGGCGCCGAGGAAGTTACTGTCGTTTACAGGCGCGGGGAAGAAGAAATGCCTGCGCGGGCTGAGGAAATTGAACATGCAAAAGAGGAAGGCATCAAGTTCAGGCTTCTCACAAATCCTGTCAGGATAATCGGCGATGGCAAAAACTGGGTCACTCATATCGAATGCATCAACATGTACCTGTGCGAACCTGACGAATCTGGCAGGTGCAAACCCATGCCGCTGGCTGGGTCAGAGCATAAGATAGAGGCAGACGTTGTGATAATCGCTATCGGGACATCACCTAACCCACTTGTGCCGCGCACCACGCAGGGGCTTGAGATTACAAAGCACGGCACTGTAATCGCAGAAGAAAACGGCGCTACCACCAAACAAGGGGTTTATGCCGGCGGTGACGCTGTCACTGGTTCGGCTACGGTAATCAGCGCTATGGGTGCAGGTAAGAAGGCGGCGCGGGCGATAGATGAAGGCATAAGGGCAAAATAACGAATGCAAAAACGGAAATACTTAACCCGGATTGAATATTAAAAGGATACCTGCATGAACAACAGATTTGCCGACAGGATGAAGACCACCCGGAAGTCCTTCATCAGGGAGATATTGAAAGTTACCCAGCAGCCGGAAGTGATATCATTTGCCGGCGGGCTTCCGAATCCCGGTTTTTTCCCGGTGGAAAAAATTTCAAGTGCTTCCACAAAGGTTCTGGCTAAGGATGGCAGGAATGTTCTTCAATACAGTACGAGTGAAGGATATTTGCCTTTAAGAGAGTTCATTGCGCAAAGGTATCTCAGGAAGAGCGGGTTAAAGATAGAACCTGACGATATATTGATTACTAACGGTTCGCAGCAGGGAATTGATTTAATCGGAAAGGTTTTTTTGAACAAAGGTGACAGGGTTGTTATCGAGAGACCGGGATACCTGGGAGCAATTCAGGCATTTTCTATATTCGAACCAACATTTAAATCCGTTCCCCTTCTCGATGATGGAATTGACACTGATTTACTGGAGAAAGCGTTGGGCGAAGATAATGCAAAGCTCCTTTACACCATTCCAAATTTCCAGAATCCATCCGGGATTACCTACTCCGGACAAAAAAGAAAAGATGTCGCCGGTATTCTGGAAAATCATGATGTCGTCTGTGTTGAGGATAATCCATATGGTGAGTTGAGATTTGCAGGGGAAGATTTGCCTTGCATCAGGAATTATTCAGATAATACAATCCTTCTGGGTTCGTTTTCAAAAATAATCTCCCCGGGATTGAGAATCGGATGGATATGCGCAGAAAAAGAAATAATGGAGAAATTGATAGTCGCAAAGCAGGCTGCCGACTTGCATTCGAATTACCTTTCACAGAGGATTGTTCATCAGTACCTGATGGATAACGATATAGACGAACACATTATGAAAATAAGGGCTGCCTACGGGAAACGGCGGGATTTGATGATTGACATGATGACTGAGTACTTCCCGGAGGAAGTCAAGTTTACAAAACCCGAAGGCGGGATGTTTTTATGGGTAACGCTTACTGAGAGGGCATCATCACTGGACTTATTTGAGCTTGCAGTGAAAGAGAATGTTGCATTCGTTCCCGGTAATCCGTTTTATACCGATGATGGCAGCAGGAATAACACATTGAGATTGAATTTTTCTAATTCCGATGAAGAGCAAATTGAAGAGGGAATTAAACGTCTGGCTGGATGTCTGGAAGGACTTCTGGAAAATATGCACTTGAAATAGGAGATTTGTTATGAAATCATTTTTGGGCTGGCAATATAATGAGATGAAGCAAGTCGGTACGGACTATAATGATGTTGCGAATGTTCAAGCATATGATATGCAAATGCAAAAGTTGCGGGACATAAAAAAAGAGAATGAAACAATTATTAAGACCTTGAATCTAATTTCGGACCGGACTCTTATTGAATTCGGAACGGGCACTGGAAATTTTGCAATTGAGGCTGCAGGGCAATGTAAAAAAGTAATTGCTATAGATGTTTCTCCACAAATGCTTGAATTTGCACAAAAAAAGGCTGGCCAGAAGGGGATTTTAAATGTGGAATTTCATAACGCTGGATTTCTTACTTATAATCATTCAGGGGCAAAAGTGGATGCAGTTGTTTCACAACTTGCACTTCACCATCTTCCAGATTTCTGGAAATTGATAGCTCTGAAACGTATATTTGGAATGCTAAAAAACCGGTGGGAAATTTTTCTTAAAAGATACTGTTTATTCTTTTGATGCGCATACTCATGAGACTTTTTTCAATAATTTAATTGATTCTGTCAGGAAAGCAGGAGGGTCAGAGATTTCGGATGATTTGGAGTTAGCTATACGCGAAGAATATTCGACTCTTGATTGGATCATGGAAGGTCTCCTCCTGCGAGCTGGATTTACAATAGACGATGCTAAATATTCTGAAGGATTCATGGCAGTTTATTTGTGCAGCAAGGTGGCTGGCTCATAAATTTTCTATTTTGAATACTGCTGCATTTGCTATCAAAATTGTGTCTTCTGTGTTCTCATTTGTAATATCCATAGGTTTTTGAATGAATACCGCAGGTTTTGCGCCAAATGCATCTGAGAACTCTTCCACTGTAAAGTACTCTTCTTTCGGGTGTGAATGTCCTAATAGCGATTCAGTCAATCTGCGCTGCCTGGCAATCTCTGTTTTTGATGCTCCTTTTCGAAAGTTAGGGAATCCAAAAACCAGAATTCCATTTCTCTTGAGGTTTTTATGGATAAAATTATTCAGATCTTCTAAGAATATTTTTTTATTTTCTTTGGGTGTGCTCCCGTTGCATAATGCTATCTCATGTTCTGAGCTAACCATCAACAGGCAGTCGGCAGTACAGGGCATCTGGGCATCCAGCGCCTCTTTAAAGGTCATCTTTAAGGGTATATATTTCACTAACGATAGTTTGGGGACATCATAAATCGTAGTAGAAGGTTCTATATTAATCACTGTGGCTTCTATTCCTAATTCATCAATCATCTTGGCGCCTATGCCAGGGCCGCCGCCTATATCGATTACATTATCTCCTTTGTTTAGTTGTCCTGACATGACATTTTTGACTAATTCGTGCATAACACTGATTCTTTTTGCAAAGGTATTTGCATAGTCAATACCGTTGAATTTGGTGATGCTGTCCATAATAATTTCTTAAAATAATGCGTTTTTAATTATCCCCTGTTTACATAAAGTCTATGGCGCTGATAAGATACTGTTTTTAGCGACAGAAATTCAAAACAACTTTTTAAGCCTTAAAAATTGGAATGCCTTGAATTTCCTGAAAGATAATTTCCTTCGATTTTTTCCATCGTAAGTCTAATATCTCATCCTCATGTATTAGATATTCATGAAATACCCACCAACCAACCTCATACAGGCAGCCGGACTTGCGGATGCATGGGCGCAGGCAGTGAATTTTGTAATGAAAAACGGTATGGAGATAAAGACAGAATACGGGCCGATGTCAAAAGACATCTGTTCTGTCATCGAAATTCGCGAACCTTATGCGGAGCCAATGCTGCATCCCCAGTTCCCTACAAAGGAGCTGCATGTAAAGGAGTATTTGAAGCAGTGGGAGCGGGGTTATGACTGGAAAAAACAGGGATTTGAGTATAATTACATGGACAGGCTCATAAACTATCCATCGCGCGGCAAGGACAGTGCGAAGCAAAATTCACGCATTGCGGAGCAATGCGTGCATACGACGTCAACTGGCGTAACGGTTGTTGACCAGCTAAAAGCGATAAAAGACTTACTTCCTCAGGGCGTTTCACGCCGCCGGCAGGCAATCACATGGATACCTGAGCGCGACCTTTTCGTGAAGGAAGACCAGCCCTGCCTCCAGAGGCTGTGGGTAAGGGCTATTGGTGACGGTAATGCCGA
This sequence comes from uncultured archaeon, assembly GCA_902386255.1. Lineage (GTDB taxonomy): Archaea > Halobacteriota > Methanosarcinia > Methanosarcinales > Methanoperedenaceae > Methanoperedens. Next base: position 16,191 of record CABMII010000008.1, on the reverse strand, counting down.
GATGCATTGCATGTGGCGCTCGCGCGACCTTTATGCAGCATGGAACAGCAACATGGTGGGACTGCTCACGATGATAAAACGGGAAGTGCTTGAACCCAACAACCTCAAACTAGTGAAAGTTGTGGATTTCTGTAACTCGCTGCATATCTATGAAGCCGATTGGGAAGCTGCCTCGAAAGTTAAGCCGCTGCCAAAGAGCCCGCAGATGATGCGGTAATTTTTTTCTGACTCTTTTCAATCCTTTTGAGATTTTGTATATTCTTCCTTGAATTTCGTAATCTGGTCGCAGTTCCCGATAACAGCCAGCGTCATCCCTTCTTTAATCACAATAGATGGGTCTATATCAGTTGTCGTCTTCCCATCCTCTTCAATCCCGATAATGGTGCATCCTATCCTGGAACGGATACAGGCGTCCGATATTCGCTCTCCTGCAAGAGGTGAGTCTTTTGTAACGTGGTATCGTTCTATTTCCAGCCCTTCAAACATCTTTATTGTCTCTTCTATTTCATGCCCGATAATTATGCGGGCCAGCATCTGCGCAGCCACTATCGAAAGAGAAGCCACATAATCCGCACCCGCCCTGTAAATCTTATCAATGGATTTTGTGGCATTTGCCCTTGAAATGATTATGCAGTGCGGATTCAAAGTCCTTGCTATGAGAGAAGTGAAAATAATATCTGTGTCGTTATTCAGAACAATTATGACCGAAGTTGCATTCTTGAGGTCGGCGCGCTTCAGGACTTCCTCGTCGGTTGCATCCCCGGCCACGTATTTGAAATTCTTATCCTTGAATTTTGCCTCATTTTTATCCACCACGACAAAACTCACAAGGGCTTTTTCAAGGGCACTGGCTATGCTCATGCCGACATCGCCGTACCCGATGAGAATAAAATGTTTCTTCATAAAGGGTTACATCCCTTTATGACGTCCCGAGTCTCGCCTAAACCGAAACTTCGGTTTACGCAGTGTTGGGGTATGCGCAGCATACCCCTCGTTTGGTAAAGCTTTCCCAAAGGTTTTCGGGAGGGCGTATTGGGGTATGCGAAGCATACCCCTTGGTTTGATAAAACTTTCCCAAAGTTTTTTCACAATATCACCGCGTCATTTTTTTTAATGCTTCAAGCTGTATTTCATTACCGACTGCAAGAAGTATGGAATTCTCTTTTATCACGTCCTCCGGCTGCGGATTCAATGATAATATGCCGCCTGTCCAGAGCCCAACTATGTTTGCGCCTGCCTGTGCACGTATCTGCGCATCCTTCAGTTTTTTCCCGATGAGAACGCTTTTGGGATAAATGGGAAGTTCCACGATGCTTAAGTCTTCAAAGAACTTCGTAGCCCCGGCAAGATGGTCTGTGAGCGGGTCGATGGCTTTTCTTCCGATGTATGTCCCGAATAATGTTTTTGGTGAAATAACCTGGTCTGCTCCCGCGTATTTCAGGTACCCAGACCTTGCTATATTTTCAACAAGAGCTATTACCTTGATGTTGCAAAGCTCCTTGGCTGTCAGGATTATACTTGCATTCTTTTCATCGCTCTGGTTGGCTATCAGCATCTTCGCAGATAGGATATTGGAATTTGACAGCACGTTTTCGTCCGCCGCATCACCGTGAACGCATATTATTTTCCTTTTGATTAACTGCGCGACGTTCTTTTCATTTTCATCAACAACGACAAAAGGAATCCCGTATTCGCCAAGTTCTGTGATGAGGGTTTCAACGATCTGGTTGTAGCCGCTGATTATTATGTGGTCTTTCAAAGCAGCCGGCGCTTTCGCTGGCAGCTCTTTTTTGATAGTTTGTTCAAGCCAGGGGGTGACCACAAGGGGGAAAAGCATGGCGAATATCATTATTACACCTGAAAGTGCAACAACGATGCTGAACAGGTGGCCTATAGGGGAATTGAAATAAATATCGCCATACCCCACAGTTGTCATGCTCACTATAACCCAGTAAATCGCAGTTATGAAATCGTATTGTTTGTTCTCGTATGTGCGCATCAGATACTGGAAAACCAGGCCGTATATTAAAACGAGAAATGTAAAAATGGAAATATAGATAATAATAGATTTACTTATTCGAAGCTTAAACATTCAATTACTATTATTGTATTGATGAGTTAATAATATTATCTGGGTGGCTAATTCCTCATGCTCGTAATCGGGCTTGGCATCCTGCCGCCGCGCAATATGAAATCGCGGGAACTGAATGTGCTCACGTCCATCACGTATGTTTCGCCCAGAAGCCCCCCGAAATTCACGTAATCCCCGGCTTTTTTTCCCGGGACAGGGATGAGCCGCACGCCTGTCGTCTTACCGTTCACCACGCCTATCGAAAGCTCATCAGCGATGATAGCCGATATGGTCTCGGCAGGCGTATCGCCTGGAATAGCAACCATGTCAAGCCCCACAGAGCAGACTGCGGTCAGGGCTTCAAGTTTCTCTATCGAAAGCGCGCCTGCCTTCACTGCCTCGTTCATGCCCGAATCCTCGCTCACAGGTATGAACGTGCCGCTTAATCCCCCGACGTTCCCTGATGCCATGGCGCCGCCCTTCTTTACAGCATCGATAAGCAACGCAAGCGCGGCTGTGCTTCCCGGCGCACCCATTTTCTCAACGCCCATCATTTCAACAATGCCAGCAACCGAATCCCCGACTTTCGTGGTCGATGCAAGCGATATGTCAACGATGCCGAAAGGCACGTTCATGTTTCCGGCAAGTTCCCTGCCTATCAGTTCTCCAGCTCTTGTTATTTTGAATGCCGTGCGCTTTATGACCTCGGAAAGCGCGGTCAGGTCGCAGTCCCTGTTTTTCTCAACCACGCTTCTCACCACGCCAGGGCCGCTTATGCCAATGTTTAATGAAAAATCAGGTTCCCCGATGCCATGAAAAGCTCCCGCCATGAATGGATTGTCCTCGGGGGCGTTTGAAAATACCGCGAATTTTGTGCATCCGATACCGTTCTCTGTCCTGTTTGAGATTTCCTTGAGGGTTTTTCCAAGTTTGATCACTGCGTCCATGTTCATCCCGGAAACTGTTGAAGCGACATTCAGGAAAGCGCATACCCTTTCGGTGCTTGAGAGAACTTCCGGAAGCGAGTCTATGAGAAGTGCGTCTGCTCTTGTTATGCCTTTCTGGACGAGTGCCCCGTATCCGCCGATAAAATCGATACCTGCCTCGCGTGAAGCATCATCAAGGGTTTTTGCAATCTGGACCGGCGCATCCTCCTCTGCACACGCCTCGACAATCAATGAAACCGGCGTTACCGAAATCCTTTTATTGATTATCGGGATGCCGTATTTCTCTTCAAGTTTCCCTGCTTCCGAAACAAGCGTTCGCCCATAATCCGTGACACGGTCGTAAACGTTTGACTTGAAAATATCAATGTCTGAATGGATGCAGTCCTTCAAATTGATTCCAAGCGTCACGGTCCTGATATCGAAATTATGATAAAGGGTCATTTTGACGGTTTCCATGACCTCTTCGATAGAATATTCCATGACTTACACCCGGTGCATCGCTTTGAAGATATCCTCATGCTGGACCTGGATGGATAGGCCCATTTCCTTCTCTATTATGGAAAGCTCTTTTTTTAATTCAGGTATTGTCATCGAAGAATCAGACATATCGGCAAGCATTGTCATCACAAAATAGCCCTCCATGACTTTCTGGTTCAGGTCTTCGATATTGATATTGTGCTTGTAAACCGCATTTGAAATTCGGGCGATTATTCCTTTCTGGTCTTTACCGATAACGGTTATGAATACGAGATATTTGGGCATTGAGAACCTCCGATGTTATATTGAGAACCTGGTTTTTCAAACATAGTCTTGTGAATACTTTACGCTTGGTATGAATAAATCAACAACTAACTCGTACGAACTGATACGAACTCACGCCGTTGGAGTTCGTACGAGTTCGTATTAGTTCGTTGTTAACGTTTGTTCTTTTCATTGCTCTCTATGAACAACAATTCATACCTGACTTTGCTGTATGCGATTTTATTCAACGCAAAGCTGCGAAGACCGCAAAGACAGTTTAAATTGTTTAGATTCGAACTATAATCCAATATCTTGGCAGGATGGTTTAAATATTGTTATTCCATTTCACTTGTCCCGATAACAAATTTTCTCGATGGAAAAGTTTAAACCTACGCAAGTATTCATAACCTAGATTTATTGGTACGAAGGACGTGAAAATTACTTAAATGTGGAAAGTCGAAGACGCAATAGAACTCTATGGCATTGAGCGGTGGGGCAATGGATTTTTTTCTTTTAATAAAAATGGTGATTTAATCGTCAAGCCAACAAAAAATGATGCGCAGGTTATTGACCTGAAAAATGTCGTGGAAAATCTCACTTCCAAAAAAATCGAATTCCCGATATTATTCAGGTTCCCGCAGATACTTGAAGCCCAGATAAAAACCTTAAACGGCGCGTTCTCCAGTTCAATTTCGGAATATAAATATAATAGCACGTACCAGGGAATATTCCCGATGAAGGTGAACCAGCGAAAAGAGGTAATAGAAGAAATCGTAAAATCCGGGAAAAAATATAATATGGGACTGGAAGTGGGAACAAAAGCGGAATTGCTGGCTGCCCTTTCATTTGATTTAAGCACGGATGCGCTCCTTATCTGCAATGGTTTCAAGGACGATGAATACCTCCGGCTTGCATTGAACACAATAAAGCTGGGTAACAAAGTCGTAATAGTAATCGATGAATTCAACGAAACAAAACGGCTGCTTGAGATTTCAAAACAGATGGGAGTAAAACCGCTGATAGGCATAAGGGTGAAATTATACTCGAAAGGAAGCGGGAAATGGGTCGAATCCGGCGGGGAATCAGCAAAGTTCGGCCTTACCACCACTGAAATAATTGAATGCATAAAAATTATCGGCGAATATAATATGCTGGACCAGCTGCAGATGCTTCATTTCCATATCGGCTCCCAGATAACCGAGATACGAAGAATCCAGAAAGCTGTCAAAGAGGCAGCAAGGGTGTATGCGAAGATTAAAGTCAAGCACATCAACATCAAATATTTCAATATTGGCGGCGGTCTTGGTCTCGATTATGACGGCAGCAAAACATCATCGGATGCCAGTGCCAATTACTCTATCCAGGAATATGCCAACAACGTTGTCTATTCCCTGAAAGACGTATGCGACGAGGAGAATGTTTCTCACCCGATAATTTTATCGGAAAGCGGAAGGGCGATTTCAGCATACCATTCCGTGCTGGTAATAAACGTTAAGGGAAGCAAGAACGGCAACCTCAACAGGCAGGTGGAGCTGCGCGGCAATGAACCTCATATAATAAAAGAATTGTACGACGGCTCAAAGGAAATAAACATTAAAAATTATGAGGAGTATTACCACGATGCGCTGCTGCACCGTGAAGAGCTTCTTTCCCTCTTCAATCTCGGAGAACTTGAACTTGAGGACAAGTCAGAAGGGGAGATTCTTTTCTGGCAGATATGTGAAAAAGCTGCGGCGTTTGCCAAGGAAACCCAGAACAAATCCGACGATTTTGAGGACCTGAATAAACTATTGTCCAAAAAATACATCGGCAATTTCTCGGTTTTCCAGTCAGTTCCCGATTTCTGGGCAATAAAGCAATTGTTCCCTGTTGTTCCGGTAAGCCGCGCCAATGAGAAACCAACCCAATATGGCACTATAGTGGACATCACATGCGATTCGGATGGTGAGATCGACAAGTTCGTGGACTTAAAGGATGTAAAAGAAGTCCTTGAATTGCATGAGCTTACTAACGGTTCTTATTACCTCGCAGTCCTGATGATTGGCGCTTACCAGGATACCATCGGGGATTATCATAATTTATTCGGCGCTGCGAACGAGGCGCATATAATAATAGATGAGAGCGGCGGATGGCACATTAAACAAATCGTTCACGGCGACAGGATTTGCGATGTCCTTGGTTATGTCAAATATAATAATAGTTATCTTCTTGAAGCGTTTGAATCCGAAGTGAACCAGGCTGTGCGTGAAAACGGGTTGCCAAAGGCAGATGCTGACGATATAATGAATAATTATAAACAAGTCATGAACAGGTACACGTACCTGGATTTATAATCGTTGGGTTTTTTAAACTTTTTTCACATTTGCCGACATGCATGCAGGGCAGCGAATTTTCTTTCCCAGGGCTTTGAATTTATTCTTGCATTCGATGCAATAATATTCAGCAGTGCTTATTTCGCCGGATTCGATGTCAACGGTAGTAGAAGAATCTATAAAACACATTATTTCACCTTGGTTTTAAGAATAGTTTTTGCATTAATAAGACTTGCGGACTATTGGAAATATACCGCAAGTCCAATCCATCCGCGCAAATCCGTGTTACATGCCAACCCATTCAGCAAGTTTATTATCCATTCAACTCCCTTAGAAAAAATATGCTGACACTTGGTATTGTGAACACCTACGATAAAATAAAGCTCCACGAGGCACATTACCGCAGTATTGCCAGGGCCGCGCCTATCGCATACGCTTTCGGGTTCAATCTCGCTCTTTTTGATTATCCCTTCAAAATGAATGCGGAAGAACTTGTGGATTTCGTGAAAGATAAAACCACAATCGGAGAGTCAGGAAAATATCTTGAAGAATTATTCAGTTCAGGAAAATTTTTCGTTTTTGACCTTCCTGAAAAAGGATTCCAGCCGCAGTTCGGTTCGGTGGTGGTGACCACATCCCACCCTGCCCGCGAAAAACAGCTCCAACTGCCTGCTCTTGCAGAGTTGATTAACAGGAAGAAATCATTCCTTTTCCTCATAGGGCTTGGGCATAAAGGTCTTCCCGATAAATTATTTGAGCTTGCACAGTATCACCTGGATATAACATCAAAAGGCGTTTCGCTTGAAACCTGCACTGCAATAGGGGCGGTGCCTGCTGTTATTTCAGGATGTGTGGAAAGGATGAAGGGATAAAAAGAGTCATTGCGTTTCCTCATTTTCCCCTGAAAAACATTCCCGCAGGTCAAGAACATAATTAATAATACAAATGCATGCAGAAGCCAGATATGCCTTTTCCCCTATCGAAACTTTTTTCCCATACCTCAAAACGAACTCTTCATCCTTCTTCGGAAGACCCACCTGGTCTCCCAGTACGAATACCGGGTTTTCACCAAGGTCAATAGTCCTTATGCTTTCACCTGACTCTTCAAGAACAAAGATGTTCTTTTTCTCCTTTACAAGCTGCTGCAGGCTGCTTTTCTTAATTGTTATACCAGGATGCTCCCTGCCCGACAGGACTTTCCTGAGGATATCTTCCCAGGTGCGCTCATCTGTCCTCGCATCTCTTAATTTTTCCCCATCCACCACAAGCTCAAGAGGCGGAGCCGGAGGGCCGCTTAAAATCGCATGGAATACGACATCCCTGCGCATGGCGTGAGAACGGAACAGAGCCATCAGGATTGACTGGTACACGACATCCAGCCTTCCCGCTTCCCTTAAATTTTGGAATCGTGAATCTGTTCTTCCGGTTCGTGAATAGAGTATGAATTCGCGCATATTTGTAGAGGTGGATTTCTTCTTAAATTTCTTCTTCCGGGATAATCGTGGTCAATTTGACGTGCTTTACGCCTCTTAGGGTCATTATCCTCTCGGTAACATCTTTGACATCCCGTGCATCGCCTCTTACCAGCAATACTTCCAGGCACATATCATGATTTATATGCATGTGTATTGAAGAACGTATGATTTCAGAGAACTCATGCTCGATATCAAGCAATGAATTCACAAGACCTCTCTGGCTGTGGTCATATACAAGGGAGATTGTCCCCACGCGTTCGCCTTCGACCTCGCTCATCCATGCATAATAGCGGATGTATCCCCGGATTGCATCCCTGATTCCTTCAGACCTTGAAGAATATCCCCGCTTTGTGATTATTTCATCAAATTTCCCGAGTAAATTTTCAGGCAGGGACACCCCTATACGAGTTAAATCCTGTTCCATATGCTTCTCCTTAAAATATAATTTAAGTGTTGATATATCTTTTCATTACTTTTTTTCCTGCATTGGCAAGCCGCAACTGTTGCAAAATTTAGCTGATTCCGGGTTTTCCATACCGCATGAGCACCTGGTTTTTTCTTCAAAGGAAAAACTCTCGATGAAGGATGATATCTTGTCTGTATTCTTGTACAGTATTTTCCACAGAAAATATATCGGGAGAAGCGCCAGGATGAAAAAGATTATGAAATATATGCCATAGGGTAAATCGCCTGAAAACGGGCTGAATGCCCCGTAAATTGTCAGGACAACAAGCAGAAATATCAGCCACGAGACGATCTGGCGAAGCTGCGGGAACTCAGGTGATGATATCTCAAGCTGTTTATTGAACTCCTGCATGAACGTTAATAATACGATGACAACTGCAAGGGATAGCGCGATGTCGATAAGAGTATTGACGCCTCTGACTTCTTTGAGCATGACCACTGCTACAATTTTAACCAGGATTATCAAAAACAAAGCAAATATCGCATTTATTATTGGTTTCAGCAATTCCTTTTTCATGTCCCACCGTTATGATTTTCAAGATAATTAAGGTAAGCGTCCATAAGACCGAAGCAGCCTGTAAGCATCATATCCCCGTAAGGAGCGGCAAATCTTATGTCCAGATGAGAGTTTCGCATGATGCTTCGGTTCGGGCCTGTTACAATTATTGAACCGATGTTATCAAACCCGACTGCTTCCCTGATATAGCACCCATGCCCGCCGTCGTCGAATACTTCCTGGAATCCAAGCGTTCCATCGCATAATCGCTTGAGGTAGTCATCGAGTTTGCCCGCATTCATCTGATGTGTGTGATGCTCGAACAGCGAAAGAACCACTCCGTTATCAACAACACCTGCAAGGGTGTGGCCGTTGCCGATATTTACAACAAGGGCTGGCATTTTTACATCCGCGCCAAGAAGGGCGCCCCTTATCGCTGCAAATCCCGTATCCATAAGAAGAGCTCCGGGGAGTGTTCTTTCCACAGCCTTCATCCTTGTGAAACGGTCGGGGATATTTCCTTTATAAACGAACGAGTTAAGACTCCCGCCCTTTTTAAGTATATCCCTGAAATACTCAAAACGGAATACACGGTTGCTGGTATCAGGGGAATAGCCGTGGTCCTGCACCGCAACTGCAAACCTGTTCGGAAGTGAAATACCAAAAAACCCCAATGCTTTTTTTAGGGCGGGTTTATCCACGTCGCACATTTCAATCCTTGTTACATTTAACTCATCCGCTTCCTCTTCGCTGACTATGATAACTCCCATGTCTCTGACATTGTCCAGGTTATCATTAACCGTGAGGGCGGCTCTTTCTGTCGCATACACTGCAAGGCCGGCTTCGATATGCTGCCTGATGGCTCCGACACACGGTCCTCCACCCATGGTTTCCCCGGTAAGGACGATATCATGCCCGGCGCGGGTCTCCCTGGAAATCCTCTGTGCAACTATCTGCGTCTGCGACGGGAGAACCATCTTGAAGCAGTTTTCGATATTCTTTTTACTGTCATAGAGAAGAATATCCTGTGTTCCCATTCCAACGTCGATGGCAAGAAATTTCATGGCATGTTATCCAGAAGATTTTACTTTATATAGCTATCCTTCGATGCGGCTTAACCAGTTTAATCATCACCGCAATGTCGTCTATGAACACGGTTCATAGAAGACAATGAAAATGACACAAACATTAACAGCGAACTAATACGAACTCGTACGAACTCCGGCGGGACGTGAGTTCGTAAAGCGACACCTCGCTTTATTCGGTGTTCAGGTATGCGAAGCATACCTGTCGTTTGATAAAACTTTCCTAAAGTTTTCAGTTCGTACGAGTTAGTTGTTAATCAGGCGCAAAGAACACAAGCGTGGTAATGCTATTCTTGCTGATAAATTACTAATATAGGGCTGAATATTTATAAATTACAAAACAGGTAAAAAGTGTTAAATAGCAAACAGTAGATTAGAGGAATACCCGAAATCTTATTCTAAATGATGGATACAGTCATCATTCCGGATTGACGAGATAGCCAAGCCCGGTATGGCGCAGGGTTGCTAACCCTGTGTTCCCACAAGGAACTCGGGGGTTCAAGTCCCCCTCTCGTCGTTTCTACTAATAACTGTTTTTCGATTAATGATGTTAAACCAGATTCCTGTGGCAGAATGAGCGTTTATTTTTCTCCGTGTCTTCTGTGCTCTCTGTGTTTTTTCAAACCAGAAAGTAATAAAAAGTCTCTAATTTGGAAAATATAAATAGTCAATATACATATGTTGACATATGTTTCTGCCTTTGAACGACAAGCAGTTTGAGTTCTGGAAGCTGCGGCGCGGCGGTCTTCCCAATATAAATATAGCGCGCTCATTCGATATATCCAAGAAGGCAGTGTCAAGAGCGCTCATTACCATGGATGAAAGGATAGAAAAGACAATGCTTGAGATGGCGCACTCAAACCAGATAGAAGTGGAAAGGGTGAACTCTGAGCGCGGCATCCTGTTCGGGCATTCAGTGCCGTTTAATGCCAGCGCCATTATTTTCGTATCTGCCAGGCATGGAATGCAAGTATGGTACGAGCACGAAGGTGACTGCGGCGCATGCAACAGATATACGCAGTGCATTGAGTTGCTGTGGGACTTTGCTGACGAGATGAAGCTCAAGCTTGAGAAAACTGACGACCCTACGAAACTGGCGGATGAACTGTTCGGGAAGCTGAGGGATATGGCATGACGATAAATATAACTGAAAAAATAAGAAAAATGATGGGCTGGTGCCCGAATGCTGCATTTGTAAACAAAAAGGAGGAAATATATATGGTATCGTATGAAGGAAAGTATATAGACAAAATAAAAGGCATGGGTTTCAGGGGATTTCTTGGCGCTCTGCATCTGGTGTTTGGGGTCTGGCTGATATCCACAGCGCTCTGGGTACTGGCAAAGCGAGAGATTTTCCCGTGGTGGGGAATGGATATAAACATCATTTCATCCGGGATACTTTTGGCAATAGGCATATCTTCCCTGATTATTTTCTTTAATTTCGTAAAATCAGCCAATGTCCACAGGATACTGGCGGCTGTAAACCTTGCCCTGTTAGCCGGATTTTTCCTGTATCTGAGCCAGTTTCTTGTCTCATCTGAGTTCAACTATCTATCAATGTTTTTTGATAAGCTCTACAACTACTACAGTTTCGGGCTGGTGACACTGCTGCTTTTCACGCTCATTGTAGCCATACCAAACATCCTTACTTTTTTCAGCAAACCGGCCGGGGAAAAGAAAAAAGGCTTCCTCACCGCAACTTTGCTCGTTATTATTGTCGTGTTCGCGTCTCTCGGTGCTTATTATCTATATTTGAACAACCAAAAAAATTCAATGCTCGCCGGGGAATTCGGAGATGTCAAAATTTACAAGATAGAACCGGGTGCTTCGTGGGGTTCCTTGTTTGGCATGTCAAGCATGTATCCATACTTCATAGATTCAAGCGATACTACAGGGCATCCCATTTCGAAAGATACCTTCGAAGCGATGCAGTTCCTGAAGAGCAAAGAAGGCGGCAAGGTTCTGGCATGGTGGGATTTTGAACTTGAAATCAAGGCAGCAGGTAAGGAACCTGTTATCAGCTACGCATCGGAAGCTATCAAGATGACAATCGCAAGACCTGCATCATTATACGACAAATTCGAGCCTGATGAGAAAGTGGCAGATGTCTCCAGGTTTTTCGCCACGGACTCGGAGGATGTAGCAAAGGGCATTGCCGAGAAATACGGAGCTGATTTGGTGTACATATCGAGGCAGCGAATGAACGACCTGCTCGGGGTAATGGTGTTTACCGCCAACCCGGACTTTAATCCACAGAACCTGGATATTAAAACCACTGGGGATTATTTTGAGAAAATTATCAAGCCAACGATGGGATATAAATTCAACAGCGGTTCGGAGTTCAAATATTTCGATAAAATATTCGAAAATAAGGATGTTATAATTTATAAACTAAAATAAAAATATATTATGTGATTATATTCTATTTATGTACGACGTTGAAACTTTTAAAAAGGCTTATCCGGATTGGTTCGAGCCTGCAACACCTTTGGATATAATCACATGGGTATTTGTTTTTTCTTTGCTCTTTTTGATACCGTACGTTTATGTCAGATTTATAGAAGGCAGGATGATTTCGCTTGTTAGATACAGGCTGATTCCCGTTATAAAAACAGATTACATCTGGAAAAGCTCATTAGTTTAATTGATCGAATACTTAAAATCAAGATATTCAGTATTTGATTATTTTCTTTTTTTATGAGTCCCAGTCTCTTGATGATGCAATTACTATTGCAATTCCCATTATAGTCAGGAACACTCCATCAAATATAGTCGATATCTTGATAATATTATGGCCACCAAAGTCTATTCCTATTGATTGCACAAAAATTAGCAAATAGAGCCCAATCACTATCGCTATTATGCCTGTAACAAAGAAGAGCTCTCTATTTTTCATACTCGATGCTGTTAAGGTGCCATGTTGTCCAGAACCTGAACCTTTTGTCATTTACATGCCTGAACATACGTCAACATATGTATGTTGACTAATTAAATATTTGGTTATGTAATCTTCGAAAATAAGATCATTCGATTAACACTACCTCAACCTCTTCCCCTTTATCATAACCCTCCACATTCTCCGGGATAATAACAAAACCGTCTGCTTTCGAAACAGAACTCAAAATCCCTGCGCCCGATGTTGCAAGAGGGATAGCCTCGCATTTTTCAAGTTTGACGCGGGCAAATGTTTTATATCCGGTTCTTCCGGGTATTTTTCCTGACAATACAGCACGAACTTTCCTGTCCTCCTCATCCTGTATATGTCCCAGCTTCCTGAGAGCCGCCTTTGCAAAAAAGAAAAGCGCCATGATACCTGCGACCGGATAGCCGGGCATGCATACCACAGGTTTGCCGTTTATAATACCAAGCGCCGTGGGCTTGCCCGGGCTTATACCCACGCCGTGGATGAGTAAATCTCCCAACGAACCGATTACGCCCGGAACATAATCGCGTTTTCCCACAGACGTTCCGCCGCTTGTGATAATCATATCTGCATCGAGATTAGAGAAAATCGCATCTTTTATCTTTTCAGGGTCGTCTTTTACTATATCAAGCAGCCTCGAAGCGCCGCCCCATTTCCTTATATAAAGCGCAGCCATCAATCCGTTAGTTTCATAGACTTCCCCTTCCCCCAGAACCGGGTTATCCCTCGAAACGAGTTCTTCGCCTGTGGGAATTACCACTACAAGAGGCTTCCTGAAGACCGGAATATCCCTGATGCCCAGCGCTGCAAGAACTGCTATATCGCAGGGACGGAGCCTGTGCCCTTCTTTCAGAATAACCTCCCCTTTCCGGATATCCTCTCCGGTTTCACCCACATTTTTCCCGGGATGGAGTTGGGAAAATATCTCAACCTTATCATCCCGCAAATCCGCATCTTCCAGCATCACGACCGCATCGGCGCCTTCCGGTATCGGCGAGCCTGTATGTACCCTTACGCATGTCCCGTTTTCAATAGATTGCGCCAGTTTGAGAATCACCGGGGAATTGGCTCCAGCCCCAAGCGTATCGCCTGCCCTGACCGCAAAACCATCCATCGCTGCGCGGCGGTAATGGGGCACATCCATGCCGGCAGTGATATTTTCTGCAATAATCCTGCAGTCGCAATCCTCGATAGGCAGTTTTTCGGTGTCCGAAAGAGGAGCAAATGCATTTAAAAATAGTTCCTTTGCCTCATCGGCATTCATTCTTTGCCTGAACATCAGCCACCCGACACAGGAGGGAAAATCGCGAGTTCATCGCCCGCATTGATAACTGCATCCAGTCCGCCGGACTCAAGAATATTCTGTCCATTTAAAAAGACATTGACGTAAGGCTGCAGGCTCTTTCCTTTGAAAAGCATTTTTTCAAATCCCGGGAACTTTTTGCAGAGAATCCCGAGAATCTCTCTGACTGTAATGCCGTCTGTTTCAAGCTCCTTCGTCCCCGTGAATTCCCTGAAATTGGCAAAGAGCTTTACTATTATTTTTGGCATGGAATCTCTTAATTCTTTTAAACCATAAATGCTATGAATATGTTTAAACTATGATGAAGTGATGAATAAAAAAAACTTTGCTTTATATCTCGGTTTTATTCTCATAGTCATTATTGCCTTTTTCCTTCGGCTCTACCATCTCGATGAGAGGGTATTCCATCATGATGAAGCCGCGGTAGGTTATTTCACGTATAAACTGTTCAATGACGGCATTTATTCATACGACCCTTCGTTCCACGGTCCTTTCATGTATTATGTTACGTCCGAGATGTTCAGGCGCATGGGGGATAGCATATATTCGTCGCGTCTTCTTCCTGCGCTTTTCGGAGCAGCCATGATTTTCCTTTTAATCCCGTTAAGAAAATATATCGGAAACGTGGGATTGGTTCTCTCGGCTTTCTTTCTTGCGCTATCGCCCTCTTTTCTTTATTATTCACGTTTTTACAGGGAGGATATTTTCATCGCGTTTTTTTCATTGTTGACACTTGTATGCGCTGTCAAATATGCGGAAAAGTATCTGGAAGAAAAATATTCTGTTTTAAGGGTTTTTTACCTTTTCCTGGCTGCAATATCAATGGCATCAATGGCTGCGCTTAAAGAAAATGCGTATATTGCAATTGGATTAATTGTTTTTTTCCTGTTCCTTCTTTTCATAAGGGAAAAGAGCTATCAGGGTTTGAGCGCAAGAATGAAAATGTTTGATAAAAAATTGGTGGCCATTGTTATTGAATCGGTATTTTTCATATTTGTTTTTCTTATTGCATTTTCGCTTTATTATACGGGGAAGCCTCTTGAATTACACGGAATGTATTCAGCGTTTGAAAAGGCTGTAACCCACTGGTACGAGATGCACCGTATAGAGCGCATCGGCGGGCCTTACTTTTTCTATTTGCCGATACTTGCTCTCTATGAACTTCCAGTCCTGGTTTTTGGGGCCATCGGGATGGCATATTACGGCTACAGTGGTAAAGCAAAAGAGAAAATGCTGACAGCGTTACTGGCGTACTGGATTATTGTTGATTTAATGTATTATATTTCTACCTTATACCCCCAATCGGGCAGGTTTTTACCGACTTCATATATCCCGTCGTCCATTGTTATCTTTTTCCCACTGCTGATTTACGGGATTGTCTGTGTCCTTAAATCCGGCAATATTTTTCTTGCTTTTTTAACCTACTGGGCACTGGCTAACTTTTTTGTCTATTCGTATATCCAGGAAAAAGTCCCGTGGCTTGTGCTGAATTTCCTGCTGCCGCTTGTATTGATCGCCGCTTTATACCTCGGAGAACTCCTGCCTCGGTTGAATCTTAAATCCACAGCGGGCGCAGCCACTATCATATTCCTTGTGCTCAGTTCATCGTATTTTGCCTATTCAAGCATATTCCTGAACTTCTATGATTATACCAATCCGGCTGAACCCATGATACAGGCGGCGCAGCCACCGCAGAAATTTTCTCTTTTCATTGATAAAATAAGCGAGATTTCCAGGCAATACCAGAACCAGTCAACAGAAATCCAGGTTACTGATAATGAAATGGAAACGCAGCTCCTGTGGATACTGCGCCATTATGGCAATGTCAGGTGGAGGGTGAGCATTGATTCTGAGCTTACGGCGCCTTTGATTGTGGTGCATGATTCTGATGAAAAACATGAACCCGATATCGTGAAGAGCCGCCTGCGCTCGGATTACGAGAGGCTTGACAGCGCAAAGATGTCATGGTACTGGTTTGCGCCCTCGGATATTACGCTGAATTACCTGCTTTACAGGAAGATGGACAGGCCGGCGTCGGAGTATAGGGTCGTGCTGTTTTACCAGCCAAGGTATTGAGCTAACGTTGACGACGAACTAACACGACTCGTACGAACTCCAGTGGAATGAATTCGTATCAGCTCGTACGTTGTTCATATATTATCTGGATTTTGAAACAGTTTCAATTTGTGCTGGTAATTATGTTTTTGTTCAACACATTTAATAAGATTGACCCAAAATCAACCTGAAACCTGAGTTTGACAGTTGATAAATCTTTTCTATCGGGAATGTCCTCTTTTTTGGCAGGAAAATCTATTTGACAGTTAATAGAAATTTACTAAATATCTTAGCAATTTGCTATATTATTCCCCGATT
>CABMII010000007.1 GCA_902386255.1 uncultured archaeon | reverse complement strand
TTGCCTTTTTACTTGATAAATGACTTGGTTTTATGTGGAAGCGATTTATGGCGGTTGATTTGTTACCAGATTGTTTTGGTTCTCGTCGTGAAAAATTACAGAATCACTGAATTTTTGGATTGTGCCTCCATATATCATTTTTTTATATTATTTATTTCTAACAAGGTATTTTTCAGCCCGTGGTATTTTTTGGGCATTATCACTGAGATATTGAATCCCAGGTCGAAAAAGGAGTCGTAACTGTCTTCACAATGTCAAAATAGTCTTCCTTAAGGGTATAGACATTATGTTCGTTAGTCAAGTAAAATCTTAGAATCCCAAGTCTGCTGTGCATCTGTCCAACCATCGCAGAGACTGCCCTATAATTGACATTAAAACCCTGCTTAATGAGGAAATCATAAATTTCAACAGTAGTACAACTCTTCGCCTGTAAAAAGAGATTAAGAAGAGATTTCCTGATACCCTTCTTGTCATTCATGAGAAATTTTAACAGTCTGTTTTTTGCACTTTCATCTATTTTCTTCATTGAATCACCTTTTCGACCTGCAAACATAATTTTTTGTATGTTATTTAAATTGATTTGCCAGTATTATACCCAAATTAATCCCAATCCAAATATGGTACGGTTGACCTTGTCTTTTACGGAAAAAGTTCTTTTAAAATATAATAACATGTATTGGGATAAGTATAAATACAGGTACATAATGAATAATAATTACAATCGAATGGAGGTAATAAGCCTTCTGAATTCTTATTGAATCAAGGGCAGTTAATGATTCTTTAGTTTCCTTTGCCACTCGGAAAATGGAAACAAAAAATCAAAATTTATTTGTAATTAAAAAAACAGGAGGTGAAGAATATGGTTGGACTTGAAAGCTCAATGGAAAATGCAGAAAAAGCACAGAAAGTCAAAGTTGCAAAAGAAGATCCAGCAGAGAAACAGAGACAAAAAGAGTTCTATGCAAAGCTGAGAGCACGCACGGCAGAACAGCCAACAGGTGCACAGTATGACTAAAAAGAGGTCAATTCAAAGAAGAAGCCAATAGAAAGGAAGAGGATATAACCCTATCATTTTCCATATTCTATTGGTTTTATTTCATTAATAAGAAACTTATGAAATTAATGTTTGTGGGGGGACGATAAAATCATCATTCAATAAGAGAAGGGAGAGAAAAATATGCCAAAATTAGTAGTCGTATATCTCAGTACATCAGGTAATACAAAAGCGATGGCAGATGCTATCGTAGAAGGGGCTCAATCAAGAAATATTGAAGCAAAAGCCATGAATTTCAATGAGGCCAGGATAGAAGAATTGAAATATGCAGATGCAATTGCAATAGGATCTTCCACGTTTTACTATAAAATGCTGCCTCCCATGGAGAAATTTATCGAAAGCCTGGAAAAAGCAAAAATAAAAGCAAAATTTGGAGCAGCCTTCGGTTCGTATGGTTGGAGCGGTGAGGCACCTGTAATGATAGCAGAAAAAATGCGAAAACTCGGCATAGAGGTAATAGATCCGGTATTACGTATTCAATATCAGCCTGTTGAAAAAGATCTTGACGAATGTAAGAGGCTTGGAAAAGATATTGCCGTTAAACTGAAAAAGAAAGATACAAGCCCAGGAAGCGAACCGAAGCGTAAAGCTGCTGCTGTCAGTGTGCAGGAAGTCAGAATGGGCGAGGGGGGTCACTAAAGAGAAATAAGCATTTAAATCCCAATCGCAGCTATTAAGTAGAACCAGATTCATTCTCATGACGGGGAAATGAGCTTCTTAATCAGGTTCGCACGTCAGTGGATTGCAGGAGAGACCTTAGATGACGCCATTTCACGCACCCAAAAAACAAACAATTCCGGGGTAGGCGCCGTCATCAATTTCCTCGGGGAACATGTCAGGGATGAAGAAGAAGCAAAAAAGAATATAGAAGAAAACCAGAGAATCCTGGAAGCCATCGGAAACTCAAAGCTCAATGCATCCCTATCCATAAAACTCACGCAGCTCGGGCTTGAGATTGAAAAAAGCTTTTGTTTATCAAATGTGGAACAGATTGTAAGCAGCGCGGCTTCAAAAAATATCTTTGTTTGGATTGATATGGAAAATTCGCCTTACACTGAAGATACAATTTACATTTACCTTGAAGTTTTCAAAAAATTCAAAAACGTTGGAGTGGCAATACAATCCAACCTGAAACGAAGCGATAGCGATGTCAGGAGAATAGCGGCATCAGGCGGTATAATCCGCCTTGTGAAAGGCGCTTACAGTGAAAAAACAGACATTGCGTACACAAGCCGGAAAGATATAACAATCAATTACTCAAAGCTCATGGGATACCTTTTCTTTAAGAGCCCGTTCTTTGCGATCGCAACACACGATGATCTTTTGATAAATGAGGCGCTTGTTGCTAACGAGGCACATCGCAGGAAGATTGAATTCCAGATGCTTCTGGGTGTAAGGGAAGAACTTAAAAAAGAGCTTGTGAAGAAAGGTCTCACCGTTATCGATTATATACCTTATGGAAAGAACTGGTTTCCTTATTCCTCACGGCGGATTAGGGAAAGAAAACGAAATATTCTTCTGATTTTCAGGTCAATTTTTGATTTTTAAGCTTCCATCTTTTTAAATATCCACGGGACAAGGAATGTTGAAGCAATTCCAAGTGCTGGATAGTTAAAAAAAATAAAATTCTGATCTATTAATAGCAATTTACCTGCGATGAAATAAATAATTCCCACCATCGCAATCCCTACAACAGCTCTTCTAGTCCGCTGCCCATTATTTTCTGCTTCAGGAAGTTTTACAAATTCTTCTTCGAGAATGTAACCAACACCGATACTTCCCATTACCAGCCCTATCTCAAGCTGGTCAATTAAAAGACCGTGCTGAAGGTATCCTATTGCAACCAGTATTACGGGCAGTGCCACAGCAGCAAAATATTTTGAACTGTTATCCAGTTTTCCTAATTTATTCGTTATTTCGGGTTCTGCTTTAAAGGCTATTAATGCCAAAATTAAACCGAATATGATTCCGCCTATAACATCCCCAGCATAGTGGATACCCAGATAAACTCTTGATAAAGAAATCAACAAAATAGCCACGATGCCAGTAAATATTATCCACTTATTTTGGATTTTGCACCCCAGGTATCCCCAGAATCCTGATGAGATCTGCGCATGGCCGCTGGGGAACCCGAATCCATTCTCCTCTATCTTATGAAGATATCCGGGTGGTCTTGTCATACTGAAGAGGTTTTTTAATAAAATTGCGGAAAATGCTGAAAAAAGAATAACATACATTGCTCTTATGCCTGTTTTTTTACTGAAGCACCAGAATATGAGCAATGCTATAAGGATATACCCGGGCTGGCTGCCCGCAGTTGTAATGGCTTTGAATATTTTATCAAGAAAAGGACTTCCGAAGTTCTGGAGATGTATGATAATGTTTTCGCTGAAAAAGAATCGGGATGGTTCTAACATCATGTCAGAAACCGAAAATAGATAGACGCCCACAGCAGTCTATCTAATATCAAAAAGTTATGCTTTAACGACCGCTTTTGGTGAGCGTGCTATCTTTTTGCGCTTTGCGCCTGCTGATGTGTATCGCTGCGCAGGGCCGGGGCGCTTGTATGCGAGTTCGGATTCGGGAACCATTATTACATTTCCTTTCCTGCCTTTAACTCTGCCCCATTTTGTTGTACCTGTTTTTCCCATGTAATCTATATCCTCCAAAGTATTTGTTTGACTCCACAATAATTCCGTTTATTCATATACCTTTCCCCGTTTCAATTCTCTTCTTTATCATATACATCTGGACTTTCTTGGCTTTTGCCTGGCGCAGAACCCGCTCAAGACCATTCCGTTCAAGCGGCTCGATTTTAATATATCCCCTGTCCGCTGCGTCCTTGAAAAGCTCAAGCCCAAGACCCGTCCGCGCAAGTACTGTCGTGTAACCTTCGTTTGACCCGACGCCCCCGAAAGAAATGTCTGATTTCTCAGCCGTTAAATCGGTGCATACCGTACATGAGCCGCTCCGGATTGCATCGATGTCGCTGAGAGGGAAGATGTGTTCCGAATCTGTTTTCACCACAAGTTTTCCTTTCCGGATCTTCATTTCCGTTACTGCGGAAAGTGGGATATTTTTTGATTCGAGGAAGGATTTGAGTCCATCGTAATGAAAAGTGTCCATGCAAAAGAGACCCAGTTTCAGAATATTTGCCCTCATGAACATATGCAATAGCCCATACGGGGATGTTTGCATCTTATAAACAGCGTCGATGTTGCACGACGGACCAACGAAACCTATGGAGCGCGAGCCTCTTTTTATTGCGCTCATCAGCGATTCCATGGTCAATGAGTGCACGTATATCGAGCCTGCGGAACGAAGTATATCCTCTCTCGTCTGCGCCACGATGGGCACGGGTTTCCATGGCTCTTCATCGCTTTTCACGGTCACCACGGCGCTGTCCATCAAGCCTTCTTCCAATGCATACAACAGCATTGAAGTGACCACGCCGCCATCCTGCCCTTTTACTTCCGGAAGCAATGTTTTTGCAGTAAAGACATCGCGTACGCTCCCGATGAGGCTTGATTCCGTGGTTATGGTGCGCGGGCACTGGTTATAGCACACGCCGCATGCGGTGCAAGGCCCTTTGAGAGTTGGCTTGCCGTTTACCACAGCCAGCGCTTCGCAGCTTGCCACGCATGCCCCGCAGAGGGTGCAGATGCCGGGTTCGATGATTTCGCGCTTGAGCTTGCCGAATGAGATTCTTTCCTTGTCCTTCAGGGAGCGCCTGACGCGGATTACGCTTTTGTCAAGCTCATCGAATTTTTTCTTGCATTCTTCGGAACAGAAATAGTACTCTTTGTTTTTGTAAATGGATTTGAAGGGTGTTGTTTCGTCAACGGTTTTTTTGCAGATAGGGTCGATTGGCATTTTTTTAATAATTCCTTCTACTCATGCAAGTTCTCTTAACAAATAGCTCTCCTGTCCGTATTCCGTTGCTATTTCATGCAGTCTTGAGTCATCCGAGATTACCGCACAACCCGTTGATATGGCGCACGATAGTATGAGATTATCAAATCCACTTGCTTTTGTTTGTATGGCAGTTAAAATCGTGGGTTCTAAAAGGTCGTAATCATATAAAATCTGAATGGCATGCGTCCTGACTTTTTCAACTGCCTCTTTTGCAAGCCATTCATCGTTTGTCATCCGAGAAACTACTGCGCCGACTTCAATTAAAACCACAGACGGTATGCACATCGCTATATTTTTGCGAACTACATCTTCAAAAATTTGCAGCGCTTTAGCATGTAGTTGCATCTGCTGTTTATATATATCATCTTCTTTTCGTCTTAAAGGCGGAACAAGAGCTTTTACAAGTACACTGGAGTCTATTGTGAGCGTTGCAGGAAGTCTAAAGGTCATAGGATTTATCCCGCATCTCTCTGATTATTGAGGTAGTATCCCTTTCATCAACTCGATGTGAGCCAATTTTTTGGACTAGTGCTCTGAGGCTCTTTATTTCGACTTCTGCATTTTCTACTTTATGGTGCTTTACTGACTGTATAATGTCGTGGATGGCTTTGTCAAGTTTGACCAACCTGTCTTCTAAATCGATTGTTGATTCCATAGTTACTAAATTTTGTGTCCTGTTTATATAATACTTGTTATTACCATCTGAAGTTATATAGAAAAAGATGTAACACATGATAACAATGAAAAAATATACGCAGGATGAGAGGGAAAAGGCGATAATAGAAATAGAAGAGGCATTAATCAAACCTGAAGAATGGGAAGGGGCGCATGAAACAAAAGTTACTTCTTTTAGGTTTGTTGACGATGTACAAAAAGCATAAAACTTAATCCTTGAAGTAAAAGGAGTAATAATGAAAAAGCAAGACAAGAGCCGTTCTACACATGTTTGGTAGAGCCGAAAAATTCCGAGAGAGAATTTGAGTTACAAGCAATAAACCGTATTCTTGAGCGCAG
Organism: uncultured archaeon; assembly: GCA_902386255.1. GTDB lineage: Archaea > Halobacteriota > Methanosarcinia > Methanosarcinales > Methanoperedenaceae > Methanoperedens. The sequence goes on along the minus strand of CABMII010000007.1, from coordinate 28,560 downwards.
GTATGATGTTTTAGTAAAGTTGAGTAAGTCAATCATTTTTACCGAGATTAGATTCCTTCCACAATGCTTTCAGAAAAATACTTGCATTATCGATAGCTTGATAAGCATTCTCTCTGGTCGGTTGATACTTTTCTGGTATTTTTGACACATTATCTCGGCGAAAGTCCTTTAATCCTTTTCGATGCTTGAAAGCGTTTACTGTGTCTCGTATATGATGGACTTCGGTAAAACCTGGCAGATTGGAAAAGTTAATTTTATAATGTTGTTCTATTAGCTCATAGACTTTTTTTATCGGCAAATCATAAACAAACTTGCTACTTTTAGATTTGTCTTTTGGGGCATCTCTAATGGGTCGTGGAATAGAAGTTTTTTGAGCAGACAACTGGAAAGGTTCAACTGCAAGATAACGAAGCTCCCATTCAATAAGAGAATTGATTTCATAGAACACAGCCCTTATAGCGATTGCCTCTCGTTCCATTGGGGCAAACAATTCATCTGAGAATTCGTCTGGATTAAGAAATTCGCCAGATTCCTCGCGCTTACAAATATTTGCCATTTCAGAATCAACTACCTCAAGTGTCTTATTTAAAAAATCCTTGATAACCTCAAGCTCGGTATATAAGGTAATGTAATTTCCCATCTCAGCCCTCAGTTAGGATTATATTGGATAATATTTTGGGCTTTGGAAGTTCTTAAGGGATTTGGACGAAAGGGATTAACTGCAAAGCCCGTACTATAGGAAATGGTGGCGCAATTATGAAACATTTGCCTCGTCCAACTTGTGCATCAACAAACTTGCAAGGAATATAAAATGAATCGCACGAGCTTCTTCTATAGTCAGGTTTGCATGTGCTTTGGGATTACGAATTCCTGTCATAGAGCCAGCAAAAATTTGCATATATCCTATCTGAATATTTCGTCCCGTATCTGTCCCTAAATTATCTAAAATAATGATGGGTCTGTCTACGGAGAAGGCACGGTTCATCAAGGGGGCTCCATCAAGTTCTTGCCCAATTTTGGCTTTGACATAAACCTTAACACGCCCATTAACTTCTTTTAGCGCCGATTCAACTGCATCTGCAAAATAACCGTCTTCAAATTTGCTTCTTGCTATACTTACTATTGCAGGGTGAACAATTGACCAAAAGTTAGCAGACTCTTCTACATCTGAAAAACGAGTAAGGCTACGAAGTGGGCTATCTACAGTGGTTAGGTTTCGGATGAATTCATCAAGCAAAAGCAATTTCGTTCTCTCATCAATCCTCTGTTCAGAGACGGTCATCACCCAGTCATAAATAAGTTGCGAGCGTGATGAAGTAATACTCTCCTGAGGATGAGATGTCATATCAAAGTTAAAAACAGCCTTTGCGATTCTATTGATTTCATTGATGGATGAATCGTTTTTCAAACCTTCACCAAGCTTTGTTGCAATTAGCTTAAAGTTGACCATAGCTGTCTCCAATGGAATATTCCACTCAATCTCAACTCCCCTCCACGCTGTAATAATACTCCCCCTCAGCCTTCTGCGTCCTGTCAAGCTGCGAGCCAAGCTTATTCACCCTCGGTCTCTTTGTCTCCTCATCCCGCCTGAATGTGATTCCAATCCCTTTAAGGAACCTGTTCATGCCCTGTCGCATGTCAAAAGGCCCGTGAACCTCACCCTTCTTCATCGGCTCACCCTCAAAAACAAGAAGCCTGTCGCTCAGCATGTCTATCATGTAAATATCATGGTCAACCACCATTGCAGTTACCTTATTGTTCTCTGCAAAGCGCCTGATGACCTTCGTGGCCAGCACCCTCTGCTCAACATCAAGATGCGCCGATGGCTCATCCAGAAGATAAAGGTCAGCAGTTCGCGATAAACACGCAGCTATCGCAACCCTCTGCAGTTCCCCCCCGCTTAAATCATCAAGCTTCTGTTTCATGAGCCGCTCAAGCTGAAGCGGTCGTAATATCTCAGTCTGGTAATAGCTTGTATCGACCTCTTTGCTTAAAGAGCGAAGATAATCAGAGACAAGAACCGGCTCCTCGGCTTTGATATACTGGGGTTTGTAAGACACCTTGATATCCATATCTATCTTCCCGCTCGTCGGTTCTATTTCGCCAGCCAGTATCTTTACGAAAGTGGATTTACCAATCCCGTTCGGACCTACAATACCGGTGACTTCGCCCTTGTTTATCTCGCCGCCCTGCGCTATGAGTTCAAATCCCTCTTCATATTTTTTGGAGAATTGCTCAAACTTCAAAAGGGAAGGTACATCCTTTGCTGCCTGCGGCGCATGAATATCGAACTTTATGGCTTCCGTGCGGATTCGGACATTCTCCTCACGCAGGAAACCTTTCAGGTATTCGTTAATACCAATTCTCACTCCTTTCGGATGGGTAATGACACCGAAACCTCCGGGCGTGCCGTATGCGATATGAACCACATCAGCAAGCAAATCCAGGATTGCAAGGTCATGTTCTACCACCATTACGGCTTTTTTCTCTGCAAGTTCCCTGATAATCTGGGCTGCTTTTATCCTCTGGTAAATATCAAGATAAGGACTTATCTCGTCAATGAAATAGAAATCCGCATCCCTTGCAACGCATGCTGCCAGCGCCACTCTCTGGAGTTCACCGCCGCTTAATTCATCGATTTTGCGGTCAGTGATATCGGCGATATCGAGCCTTGTTACGAGTTCCTTAAGTACTCCTCTTTCATCCGTTTTTGATAAAAGCTGCGAGACCTTGCCTTTGAATTTCCTGGGTATCATGTCCACGTATTGCGGCTTTTGAGATGTCTTTACCTTTCCTTTCGATACGCCTTCAAGGTAATCGGCAAGCGCTGTTCCTGCATAATATTCCAGTATCTCTTCCCATCCTATCCTGCCGCGCCCAAGGTTGGGCTTCAAAGTTCCTGATAGTATGTTTATCGCCGTGCTTTTTCCTATCCCGTTCGGGCCGAGGATGCCTGTCACTTTCCCGACAGTCGGGACCGGGAGCCCGTATAATGCAAACCCGTTCTTGCCGTACCTGTGCGTCGCTTCTTCGAGTTTCTCAGGCAGGCTGATAATCATGATAGAACCAAACGGGCAGCGGTTGACACAGATGCCGCATCCCACGCATAATTCTTCAGAAATGACCGGTTTTTCATCCTCGCCTATAATTATTGTCTCATCGCCCGTCCTCACCCTGGGGCAGAATTTGATGCACTGGAGCCCGCACATCTTGGGCTGGCACCTGTCACGGTCTAAAACAGCAAGTCGCATTAAACACCCTTCATTGATTCAACAAGAGTATCCAGATAATCCAAAAATATACTATGACCAGAAATTCCACATACAGCCAGTCTTTAGTTTCAAATTCCTTTACCTTCACCCCGATTAAAGGATAAATCCCTCTCTGGATATAATATGAGAGAAGAAGAACCAACAGGATGACCGAAAACCAGGAAACGTCCTTCGCATCGCCGAATTTTACAAAAAACAATATGGCAAAAGCCGCGCTGATAAATGCCGGTAATACTGTTTTTTTGATTCCCTCGATGAATTTCTGTTTCCGCTCTTCAGGGGTCGTGCTTTTCACAACCGGTACTTTTTCAATTTTCGTTTCTTTTTCGGTCACCACTATCACTTATTCCTGTATATCATAGTCCCGATACCTTCATGGGTGAACAGTTCAAGCAGCAGCGAATGCGGAGAGCTGCCATCGATAATATGAACCTGCTCAACTCCTCCACCGAGCGCAGCTGCGCTTGATTTAACCTTCGGTATCATCCCGCCGCTTATGATGTTATCTGCAATAAGCCTATCAATCTCATCGAAAGCTATTTTGGAAATACGTGTTTTTTTGTCTTTCGGGTCGCGCAGGATTCCGGGTACATCCGTAAGCGCAATCAGTTTTTTTGCGCCGAGAGCCGATGCGATATCTCCAGCTACCGTATCTGCATTTACGTTAAGGTCATTCCCTTTTTCATCAGTCGCTATTGGCGAAATGACCGGAATGTATCCTTTGCCTGCAAGAATCATGATTATTTCAGGATTGATAACCTCGGTCTCGCCAACCCAGCCAAGGTCGATTTCTTTCTCCACGCCGCCAACGGTCACGCGCTGGGGGGCTAACTTCTTTGCTACAATGAGCCTGCCATCGCTCCCTGAAAGACCTATGCCTTTGCCGCCATGCTTGCTGATTAACGAAACTATCTTGCTGTTTACATTTCCAACGAGCACCATTCGCGCAATCTCAAGAGTTTCATCATCCGTAACCCGCAAACCCGCCACGAATTCCGGTTTTTTCCCCATGCGTTCCATTTTTTCCGTAATCTCGGGACCTCCGCCGTGCACTATCACCGGATGGATTCCCACGAATTTCAGGAGTACGATATCCTGCACGATCATCTCCATAATTTCGGGGTCGACAATGGCATGACCCCCCATCTTGATTACCATCATGGAGTCATAAAACTCGCGGATATATGGTAGTGCTTCGATAAGGATATTCTCGCGTTTCTGCATAGAGGGGTAAAATGGGGAGATGGATATTAAAACTTTCTTGATTTAATCGCTTCGTACAAAAAATTGATTACTGCTGGAATATTAAATTATAGCCTTCAGCAAATCCTTATCGCGCAAGAGACCCAGAAGTTTTCTTGTGCTGTTTATCACCGGCAACTGGTCAATCCTGTTACGCCTCATTTTCCTTGCGCAATCACTCGCAGACGAGCTTAAGGCGGCTGTTTCCGGCTCCCCTTTAAGTTTCATGACTTCCTTTACAGGCGAATTGGGAAGCTGTATTTTAGAAACGCTGTAATATAGGCTCATGGTATCGCGCATTGATTCCCATGTCCATGCATCGTCATCCGATCCCGCTGACATGTCTGACATTTCGGTTTTGTCCTCAATTATGCTTGCGCTGATAAGGTCCTTATCCGAAGCCACGCCCACCAGCGTCAGGTTCGAGTCCAGAATGGGGACTGCTTTTACATCGGCAAGTTCCATAATAGCGCCTGCTACTGAAAGAGGTGTCTCGCTCCAGACGGAAACAACGTGATTACCGATAAATTCACTGACCGGGGTATTGATGTTCAGCCGCCCTATAGCGCCAACTATGTCCGCTATGGTTATAAGACCGGAAAGATTGTGGTCCTCGACCACAGGCAGTCGCCTGATATTATTTTCCAGGATTATGCGGGCAGCTTCCACTATTGAATTATCAGGCCCTATTGTAAGCGGGTTCCGTGTCATCAATATTGCAATTTGTTCTTCTTCAGGGTGCTTTAGTAAGTCAGTTCTGGTCACTATCCCGAGCAGTTCACCGCCTTTCACAACCGGGACACCGGAAATATGCTTTGTTTTTAATATCTCAAGAACTTCATCTCTTGAACCAGGCAATTCAGCTTTTGCGACATCCCTTACCATTACCTCTTCAACCGTAATGCTTTCCGGAGTATCTGCCATTATTTCTCTCCTTTTTTTCATTTTTTTTATTTTTTATTTTTTTCCGCGTACTACAAGCACAGGAATTTTTGAGTTCCTGACTACTTTTTCAGCAACACTGCCCAGAAGGAATCTATCGAGACCGCTTTTTCCCAGCGTCCCCATAACGATGACAGACATTGAGTTCTTTTCGGCGTATTTTATTATTTCATCAGCAGGATGTCCTTCGATGGTATTCCTGTCCACTTCCAGGCCCAGAGATTTTGCTTTATCTGCCACGTACTTTGTTGCCTCGTCTCCTTCCTGCCTTAATAGTTCGTACATGCTTTCCCATGCCGCATCCATTGGAATCGAGGCAAATGCTGCGGTATCGACCACATAAATAGCGTGCAATTCCGCTCCCGTATTCTTTGCCAGGTCTATCCCGTAATCAACTGAGTTTTTTGTATATTCCGAGCCGTCCGTCGCAATCAATATTTTCTTAAATAATTTACTTGCCATAGATTCACTCCTTCCGATTTTAGATTATGCCGATAATGTCATCAGGTCTAGCCCGCCTCACTAAACTGCTTAATGGGTTCCTTATACCTTGCATATTATTTGATTCTTTTGTTAATATCATCAGTTTAGCTTTTTTCCCTTTTTTGATAGAGCCTAATTCTTTGTCTAATCCGAGTATTTTTGCACAATTTAGCGTGCACAGCTTAAATACTTGTCTGTCATCAAAAACATTTGTTTTTGAAAGAAACTCCATCTCAGAGAACATATTTACGGAATTAAGCATTACGTTATCAGTGCCTGCGGCAACGAGGATTCCTTCATCCAGCATTTTTTTAACTGGCGGGAACCCAGACCCGGTTATGAGATTTGAGCGCATGCAGACCGAAACAGGAATACCTGCCTCCGAAATCGCCTTAATATCATTATCAGCCGCATGGGTCATATGGATAAGGAGATCAGGTTCAAGTTCTATTGCCGAAGAAATGTCGGATGAGTCTCTTTCACCTGCGTGTATTGCAAATTTTTTCCCTTTTTTCCTCGTCTGCCTGACAATATCTTTCATAAAATCAATTTCAAGGTCATTCGTGCTGCTTATTCCTGTTCCATCGCAGGAACCAAGATATTCCATGTCCTTATCAAGCGGTCTTCCGAAAATCTTCGCTGCGATTTTGCTGTTATTCAATGCCTCTTTAAGCGCCAGGACCCCCGCAAGACCGCCTTCGCGAAAATCGGTAAATACGCACGTACCCGTTTTTATCATATCGTGAATAGTTGCCTTCATTGAGCAGACAAGGTCGTCATGCGAGGTCTCTTTTAGAATCCTGTGTTTTAACCCATCGGGAGGCTGCACAAGCTCGGCTAAAGGCATCCGGGGTGGGTCTTTTATGACAGAATCGCCTATATGTGTATGCGCATTCACAAAACAGGGAGCGATTATTGTATCGGTTGAAACTTTGCATTCTTCGATGTTTTTTATTATGCCGTTTTCTATAGTGATATAACCATCAACAGGCTCAAACTCATCGCCAAGAATTATTGTCCCCTTGAGGGTTTGTTCCATGGGGTCAAATTGGCTCTTATGATATTTGCATTTTTCGTATGATGCTGATTTAACCAACATAAAGAATTAAGTAGTTTCGTTACGATTTAGCCTCCAGTCCCGTAGGGTAGTGGTCAATCCTTCTGGCCTTTGGAGCCGGAGACGACGGTTCGAATCCGCCCGGGACTATTAATTTTTTTATTTTTCTTCATTTTTTGCCACGAGCGGCAGCATAAAAGTGAAAGTACTCCCCACACCATATTCGCTCTCAGCCCGGATTTTGCCGCCATGGGCTTCAACAAACTGCTTTGAAATCGCAAGTCCTATACCCGAACCTCCGTATTTGCGGGTTGTTCCCGAGTCCAACTGGGTAAATTTCTGGAAGAGTTTGCTCACATCTTCTTTTCTGATACCTATACCTGTATCCGTGATGGAAAACTTAGCCATGTCTCCTTCTTTTTTCGCGGTTATTGTAACGGTTCCCCCTCCCTCTTTGCTGAATTTCACGGCGTTATCCAGAAGATTGATGAACACCTGCTTTAATTTCTGTTTATCCCCCTCAATTTGCTTAAGTTGAGGGTCAAGGATTTTTTCCAAAACCACATTCTTTGCTGCGGCCTTTTCCTTAATAACGCCGATGACCTCGTCCACGGTTTCAGGTACAGAAATTTTCTCAATGCATAGTCCTAATGTTCCTTCATCCATCTTGACCACGTCAAGTATCTGGCTGATAATATTGAGCAATTTATTGCCACCTGTAATAATATTGTCTATGAAGCGCTCCTGTTTTTCATTCAATTCACCTGTCGTTTTCAGCTTCAGTAATCCAGAGAATCCGAGTATTGCATTCAAGGGAGTACGAAGTTCGTGGCTCATTGTATGCAGGAAATTGGTTTTTACCATGTTGGCATTTTCAGCCTCTTCCTTTGCGAGTTTGAGCGATTCTTCGGCGAGTATGCGCTCGGTGATATCGACCCCGCATCCCACGAGATACATTTTTTTACCGATAACCATCCTTCTGCCGGTCAAGAGGTAATTCCGAACCTCATTTCGGGTAATAAACAAGGATTCGACCTCTGAGAATCCTTCCTGGAATACCTCCTGGATCTTTTTCGCTATAAGCTCACGGTCATCTTCGTGAATAACCTGAAGAGCGTTCATACCTCGCATCTCTTCAGCAGAATGCCCGGTAATCTCTTCAAATGCTTTGTTCCATCGGATAAATCGTCCCAGATTGTCAAGTACATAGAATATGCCCGGTACGCTGTCAACAGTCGTGTCGGTGAATGCTTTCTCGATCAGGATTTCTTCTTCAACCCGCTTGCGTCGATCAATTTCCAGTTGAAGTTCCGCAGTGCGTCCCTTAACCAGATCCTCAAGGTTTTCGCGATATTTTTTCAGTTCCTTCTCCACCTGCTTGCGCTCTGTGATGTCGCGGATGTTGCACTGGATAACTTTTTCATGGTTAACCAGATAGACGTTGCTGACAATCTCAAAGTCAATACTCCGCCCATCCTTTGTTTCAAGCGGCAAGTCTTCATAGCGGACATAGCCTTTAGTCTGTAATTCAAAAAACGCAGCTTTGCTTGTCTCAATGTCTTTGGATAGGCCGATTTCCCAGAGTTTCTTCCCCAAAAACTCCTCATGAGAATATCCCAGAATATCTATCATGAAAGGGTTAACGTCTGTTATCTGTCCGGTATCTATATCTAATATCAATATTCCATCATGAGCAGCTTCAAAGAGCCGCCGATAACGAATTTCGGACTCCTGTAACGCTTCTTCTGCACGCTTGCGCTCTGTGATGTCACGCATGATGGTGGAATAGAACTCCACGCTTCCGTCATTCGCTTTGTGCGCAAGAATCATCTGCAAAACCGGAATTTCCCTTCCATCGCGGTTCACTAGTGCAGTTTCTCCACTCCAGAACCCGTCACGGATAGCCGTCGGGAATCCCACGTTTTTAACCAGCGCTGAAGCCCACTCGGGATGCGCGTCGGAAATACGAAATTGTGAAATATCCCCTTTCTCTTCGATACCGAGCATTTTCCGTGCTCCGCTATTCATGTAAAGCACATTCCCGTTTACGTCTGCAGTGGAGACGAAATCTGGCGTATTTTCAAGGATAGAAGCCATACGCGACAGGGATTTCTCAGCATGCTTGTGATCTGTGATGTCACGAGCTGTGGCGTACGTAATTCCTTCTTTTTTATCATATCTGGCACGCCATGATAACCACCTCAATGTGCCATCTTTGCATACATAACGATTTTCGAAGTTGAGCGAAGAACCTATCTTAATTTGCCTTGCCATTTCGTCAAGTGTTGACTGTTTATCATCCGGATGGACGAACTCCACGAACGGTTTTGATATAAGTTCTGTTTCAGAATATCCAAGAACATCAAAGGTTGCAGGATTAACTTTCTTGAAAGCGCCATTTGGATCGGCGATTACCATTATATCCGAAGATATCTGGAAGAATTTGTAGAACTGTTCCCGTTCTACTTCCGCCTGCTTGCGCTTTTTGATATCTCTGATGTATATTTCTCCCATTTTAAGGTTCTCCCTTCTCATTCGCCTCTATCGGCAATGTAAAAGTAAAAGTACTTCCCTCCCTGAACTTACTCTCAACCCAGATTTTGCCTCTTCAAAAGATAGAATCGTATCGATATCGAGAGGGTGAATCATTCCGTCATCCCGTTTTACTATGCCTTTGATATATTCAAGGCCAGGAAGGATTTCTTCTGCTGTGACCACTTCTTTTTCCGGGATTCCAGCCACACCGCTGACACTATCAGACACAAACGCAATAATTCGCTTTGAAGTGCGTGCAATGACTAACTGGTCGCTCAGGTTAATTTCCCGGGAAGGTTTGCCAAAGCGCCTGCGGAGATTTACAACAGGGATTATCCGTCCCTGCACATTGACCACACCGAGGACGATATCCGGTGCTTTTGGCAGGGATGTTATCTCAACTATACGGACAATCCTTTCGACGACTGAGAGAGGCAATGCGTATCGCTGCTCATCTATTGAAAAAACAACGACCTGATCCAAACTATTCATAGACCCACTTCCTGGTTTCGGCTGGCTGCGATTATATTCGAGTTTGCATTTGAAAATAAAATTGACTCATGAACTGCCATTTGCCGGCGCAGCTCTGCCAATTCATTTATGAGCGCCCCTTTTGACTCTTCTTTCTCCCTCACCATGTTTCCTTCCCCACAACGACGCTTATTTCAAAAAGCCGGAATTTCCATTTCAAGCTTCTTTAAAGAACCTTTCTCAATTGCCTCCCTGAATCCAATATCATCAGATACACGAATACGGATTGTCCCCATTGATATGCAATATAAGTATATTATGCTACTTATTCAAATAAATTTCTGTCTCTTTGGGACAAAAACATTAGATAGGCACTTTTGCTCAAAATAACTTCGTCTTCAGGCAATAAGGCAATCTTAAATACGCTTGATGTGAAGGAAGAAATGTCTGCCCTTAAGATTCAGCTGGCTGAACATATGGCGGACCTGCGAGAAAGCAAATGCCTGAGAAGAGCCTTATTTTACCTCATGAAATCCACTATCTGTGGCAATCATGGAAAAGCTTCAGGATATAAAAAAATATTTATAAACCATATAAATCCTGAAAAGCAATTAATAAACGATATAAAACCATAACAGGTCATAAAAAACCGTTAAAACCAAAATAAAACTCACAAACTATCAAACATATTATATTGATCGAGTCCATGTATGAAATCCGATGGCTGGCAACATTCCAATGCAATAGAGTGGCCAAAGGGAAAGTTTGACATGAATAAAAAACTCATATCCATTTCATACTTTGATGAATTAACCAAGAAATTCATTGAAAAAAGCAAAAGTCTAATCCTGATAGCAGTAACATCCTCACTTCTTGCCTCTACCGCCGCATTTGTGTACGGGATGATAAAGACCTTTACGGTTATACTGAACTTTGTAATAAGCTACGGCAAAGACCCGTTAGGCGTCATAGCGCTTCTCGAACTCATGGATATATTCCTCATAGCCACAGTGCTTTTCATCTTTGCAATGGGTATGTATGAGCTTTTTATCGATACTATCGCTTTGCCTGAATGGCTTATAATCAGGGACCTTCATGACCTCAAAATAAAGATGAGCAGTGTTATGATCCTCGTAATGGGTATCATATTTCTAGAACACCTGGTGGAATGGAAAGACCCGTTGGGGACGCTTTTCTTTGGTATTTCAGTGGCAGTGGTTTCAGGTGCCCTTATAGCATTCAGCCATTTCTGGCAAAAAGATTGAGTAGCCCACTAGGCAAACATATTTATGTGCCAGGATGCATAGAACAGATAGGTGGAAAATATGAACAAAATAATGTTTATTTCAGGGATAATAATTTTCGCTATTGCAGGTCTTGTTTTCATGACAGGCTATCAGGGTATCCAGGAAACAAGTTCAAAATTCGTACCATTTTCTCCTGAAAACTACCAGCTTGATAAAACCATGGAAAGCATAGGCGGTATAGTAGCAATCATAGGCTTAATGGTGGCTTTAGCTGGCATAGCTGAGAAAAACAAATAGCTTATAGGATAGTTTCCTTTTTTTTGTTTTTAATCATCGGCTTTCCCGGCGCAGCTATCGGAAAAAGCGGCGGCAAAGTTTTAAGTAGTTTTAACGGGATTTGAATTGTATATGGCAATAGGACTCGGCGACATTTACGAGAAACTTAAAGAATTGATTATAGTCGTAGATAAAGTAAGAGAAAATACCGAAGCAATCAGCGAACTTAAAAGAAATCAGGAAGAAATGCAAGCAAACATGCTCAAGCTCATTGATGGCCAGCACATTTTAGAAAGGCTTGAGTTTAAGGAAGAACTTGCTTCGCTAAAGATTCAAATGGCTGAACATATCGCCGCTTGCGAGAAAGCAAAAGCCTGAGTTTTCCAGTCCGGATTTCATTTAAATATGGTTAAGAACCTGATTTTCTAAAAATATCATCCGGCCCTTCGCGTTCTTTGCGCCTTTGCGGTGTGCGTTTTTATTCACCACAGAGCCGCAAAAGGTCGCAAAGATAGTTTAAATTTCCTGGTTTTTGACCAAAACCAGGTCGTTCAATAACTATAAACCCGCAAAATACAATAAATATCCCATGATACTTTTTGATGATATCGGAAGCTATCCGCTGCCGCAAGGGATAAGCAGGGAATGGATAGCTTATGGCGTAAAAAACAATGACCCCAAATTAATCGCTATTATACGCGATGCGATGCGCCAGAAAATAGATGCTGGCGTGGATATCCCCACATATCCCCAGTTCCAGGATATGAACCAGCAGTTCCTCGGGATAATCAATGATGAATCAGCACAGGAGGAACCTCTCATCGTCCGCAAAGAAAAAGCAAGGATAATGGAACTTTCTGCGATTGAAGAAACCGGCGCGGAATATTACAAGAAAAATGGCAAAAAATTGGATGTGAGGATATGCGTAACAGGTCCTGTTGAATTATATTTAAAACAGTTCGGAGGAACGGCGTACAAGGATGTACTGGACGCATTTGCAGCCAGCATCGACAGGTTCATAGCCAATTCCATCGATAATGCAAAACAGATACGCATAGCGACAGTTTCCATAGACGAGCCAAGCATCGGGATAAATCCGCAGATAATGTTCAGTGAAAGCGACCTGGCAGGAGCCCTTGAAAAAGCCGCAAGAACCTCTGCCTCGCATAAGATAGATACGGAAATCCATCTACATTCCCCGCTTCATTACAAGCTTATATGCAATGTGCCATCCATCGGCATAATCGGTGTTGAATCAGCCGCAACCCCCTCGTATCTTGACCTTGTAGATAAGAAAGACCTTGCGGATTATGATAAATTCCTGAGAATCGGTGTGGCGCGCACCGATATTTTCGGCATGGCTGCGGCGCTCAACGAGAAATATGGAACGAACGTCTGGAAAGAACCTGCAAAACTCGAAGAGATAACAACGCAAATGGAAACCCCGGGAATCATAAGGAAGCGGCTTGAAAAAGCGTATGGCATGTTCGGCGACAGGATAAAATATGCGGGTCCTGACTGCGGGCTTGGTTCATGGCCATCGCAGGAACTGGCGTTCAAACTTTTACAAAATACGGGCCTTGGAATAAAGGAATTTCTAAAGAGCGCTAAATCTGGGGCAACCATTTAATAGGTAACCGACATTATTTGCTTTTATGCGAGCAAAACAACGGGTAAACAATAAAAAAAGCAATAAATTCAAATCAAACCTGAAAGGGTTTGGAGCGAAAACGGTGGTTGTAAAGCCGGCAGGTTACCCGTTAAAAGGTATGTTCCACGAATATCCTGAACCCTGCGAACTGGATGTTTTTGAGTTCTATGCAAGAGAGCAGTGGAATGGATTTGTAGTGAAAAAAGGAGACTTCCTGTTTGACAGGAGAATGTTCCCTGATTTTGCTTTCAAGGTCGTGAACGTTGAACCTGATAACTCGGAAATCGGCAAGAATACAAAATTCGTGGTCGAGGATTATGATTCGGATTTTTTCGTTCCTGAAACTAAAAGTGAAATCACATTCAAGAATATCATAGGACAGGAAAAAGCAAAGCAGAAATGCAAACTTATTGAAAGTTTTCTTAAAAACCCTGAGAAATTCGGGAAATGGCTGCCAAAGAACATTTTATTCCACGGGCCTGCGGGCACCGGAAAAACCATGATGGCAAAAGCGCTTTCAAATGCATCGGACGTCCCGTTTTTGCCCGTGCGGGCAACCAAGCTCATAGGCGAGTTCGTGGGCGACGGGGCGCGCCAGATACACCAGTTATATGAGAAAGCAGAGGAACTCATGCCCTGCATAATTTTCATAGATGAATTCGACGCAATCGCGCTTAACCGCAGCTATCAGGAAATTCGGGGCGATGTGGCCGAGATTGTAAATGCCCTGCTCACCGAGATGGACGGAATAGATGAGCGTGAAGGGATTTGCACCATTGCAGCCACAAATATGCTCAATACGCTTGACCCTGCAATACGCAGTCGTTTTGAGGAAGAGATTGAATTCACCATCCCGACACTCAAAGAACGGTACGAAATCCTCAAACTTTATTCAGCCACTTTCCCAAGGAAACTCGGAAAAGACGTGAATCTTGAAGCCATAGCGAAGGCTACAGCGGGCTTTTCGGGGCGAGACCTTGTTGAAAAAGTGCTCAAGAATGCGCTACATAAAGCCATACTTTCAGGCGGCAAGGTAACAAAAGCCCAATTTGAGGCTGCGCTTGAAGATGCAATCGGGAAGAAATCCGAACCTCCGAGGGGAATGTTTGCATAATGGCAATCAAGAACGTCAGCTCCCTCATGGGAACAATGAAAAAATCATACGATAAAAGCAGGGATAAATCAAGATGGCGGGTACTTGCAGGCATGAACCGCGAGTATCATGATACTTTTATCGGCGGCGAGAGCAAGTTATGGCAGATTAAATCCGAGGAAGTCAAGCCAGGTGAATTTGTCGCAGTCGGCGCGGAAGTATCGCGCTATGACAATGACCTTGAAAAAATAATGAAAGACGGCTCACCTGTGCCATTCGGGACAATGACGCCACAGAACAGGGGAATTTCGATTGTTATGGGAGGGATACAGACGTATTCTTCGGATTCATCAAATCTTTTATGCAAGGAGCTTCTTTCAAACAAACAGGCGGCGCTGGAACAAAAACTTAAATTCCAGGTCAATAAGATGATGGATGACCCGTCTTTCAGAAAAAAATATAATGAGCATAAGGACAGGCTGAGAAGAGCGTATATTTAATTCTTGAGATGGATTGGATAAATCACCGCAAAGGCGCTGAGAACGCAAAGCGGAGCATAACATCCATATTAACGCATGCGACCCAGCAAATCCTTTAGATTGAAATGTTCATACCCGCCATACTGCGCCGGGAAGTTATTTATTGCAAGCCAGATATCTCCGGTTCCGGGATAAGCCACAAGGCTCCACATATTGGCGACATGGGCTTTAAACGTTCCAACAGGCTCTTGTGCCTGATAAGTATAATCAGGATACATGGCGCATATGGTGCAGAGGATATTATTAGTATACGAGGGAAAATCCGCCGGACGGGTCATTTTCGTATATGGGTCGTAGCGGTCGCTTAATATTTTTATGGCATTTTCCGGAGTGATTTTGCCGCGATATTCGTCGTAGATCAACTGCCTGTACCGTTCAAAACGGCTGGGCGCCTGGACATAAAAATTATACGGCTCTTTGAGGCTGTTCTGCCATTTTTCAATAGTGGAAATATCCTTTAGTTCGTTCACAAGGACCTGGTCTGCAACCATATTGTATCCCGAATAACCCGTCCAGCCCGGATAGCAGTTTGAATGGTTTGTCTGCCACATCGCCTTGACGTTGGGCATAGGATAACGAACAGAAACCATTCTGGAAGACGTTTCAACAACCGCCGCCTTTTTGGCTTTGGCATCTGCAACATGGTATGCAATGCCTGCGCAACGGGGGTGCTCCTGGAATATTTTGATGGCATCATCCACCGTACTTGCATGGGTCAGCAACAGGCGTGTGAATATGGCAATACCACATCCTGCCATGCTTTCGTATTGCATGGAATTCAGTTGGGTCATCATCTCAAAACCATTCTCATTTAAGCCCCCGTCCAGCCCGATCATCCCGGGATAAGACAGGAAGGCATGACCAAACCCGTTATCCGGGTCGGCTATGACCATCATCCGGTTATCCAGTTGCTCCGGCATGTTGAAATTATCTTCATTCTTGCCGAAAATCAATTTGCCATCGCCGCCTGCCCATTCATCCCAGGCGCAAAAGCTGCTGCATCCGCCGCCAGCAGGTTGGGTTAAGCCTTGAGTATCCGGATTTTCCCCGCTGTCGCCCTGCCAGTGGGGATGGGCATAGATACACCACTGGTCATAGTTGGTATTCCAGAGCAATATCTGCTCCAATGTCACGCCAACCCCGGCGGCTTTTACGCCGTCAGCGATCCCCCTCATTTCTTCTTTAAACTCCACCGGAATAAAGGGTTCCGCCTTTTTCTGTCCGCTCCACAACATCTCCTGCGCTTTTTTAAGATCCGAGTCGGTCTGTTTGGCAACATAAGCGGCAGTAGCCAGAAGCGTCCTGTTTATCATAAGGGCAATTTTATCAGCCAATAAATAGCCATGCTGAAATCCCATCTCATATGGTTTGCCTTTAATGTGCAGAATCTTTACGCCATTTTGTTCTTTAAACCGTGCTTTTTTAAGTATTTCATCTTGTCTCATAATACCACCCTGATTTGAGTAATCATTGCCAATATATAAAGTCTTTTAAGGAATTATTTCACTTGTACGATATATAATCTAATATTGTTATAAAATAGGATTCACAACAGCAATCCATAAATGTTTTTTATACACAGCAACCTGAATAAATATGCATAATCAACACTACTGTGACGTATTTATGTGAAATTACTTATGAACCTGTGTATAGTTTAATAGTATAATATTATTTGATTCATCTAAGATTATAAATAATTACTAATAAATAAGAGGACTTTAGAACATTGCATTCAATGGTTAAGGAGGTGAAAACTATGAGTGACGCGACCAATAAGGAAAAGGGAATTTCCGCCCTTCAGAAAGCACTGAAGGCAAAAAATGTGAATGTCGATGCGAAGGTTTTGAAGGAAGCCGTAACAGAAGCCCATAAGGCAGCTATAGTAGGCTGTGATTCATGTGCAAACGGCTGGCATTGGTAAGCAGCATACTTCCCTTCCCGTGTCAAATTAGCACCGGGAGATAAGCTGTCCCAAAAGAGGTGAAAGATTTGTTTACATTCATTTTGGGACAGCTTGGGGGAGTAATTTTAGGAATGGTGGAAGGATAGGGGACAAGTAATCAGGAGAAAAATGATATTTTCAGATACGGATAGGCCGATGATATCGGAAAATTGGCGTTTCAGGAATGATGGCAATTGCACGGTGATATATTTGCATTCCTTGAAAAAGCAAGTTGCACGTGTGCTTTCACCTTTTGAATCGATATTTATTCTTCTTTTTGATGGGAATAATACATGGGCAGAGATAAAAACAGCGGCACAGGAAATAATAAATTCTACCGACGGGCAAAGTGCCGGGGAAATTGAGCAGATTACTACTGAACTTGCCCATCTGGATGGCTTTTTTTCACTGGAAGGACCACGGTCCCCTTCCTTTGACAAGCCCATGGAAAACCTGATCCCGGACTTTGCCAACTACACGATGACACCGCACAGGATGCTGCGTCCTATCACCATCGCCATCAGCTTTACCAACCGATGCCAGTGCGACTGTATTTACTGTTATGCTGAACGTGAGCAATGTGCTGAGCGTAGTCTGGATGAATGGATCCCTATTCTGGATGAAATCGCAGAAAATGAAATTACATTGGTCGATATTGGCGGCGCTGATATTTTTTGCCGCCATGATGCCCTGGAAATTATGGAAGAGTTAGACAAACGGAATTTTTCATTCTTTGTTTCCACAAAAAGCCATATTTCACCGGAGCAGGCTCAAAGGATGGCTGACTTGAACATAGGTAATAAAGACGTGTCCCACTGGGCGCTGCGTCCCATGCAGGTATCCCTGGACAGCACTGATGGCAGGCTCGCTTCTTTTTTGACACGGCACGAGAACTATTTTTCCAAAGCGCAAGATACTCTTCGAAACCTGATCGAAGCCGGAATCAGTCCAAGAGTAAAAGCGGTGCTTACTTCACATAATGCTGATGCTCCATTGGAACTGGTTAGGCGTCTTGCGCCGATGGGGATAAACGAGTTTCATTTTGTTCAGTACAGCCGGGGCTTTTACCGGCACAACGACAGGCTTTTCCTGAACCTAGAACAGAAAAAACGCCTTATATCTATGGAGAGCCAGATCAAGGAAGAATTTCCTGATATTTTTGTATTCATGCAAAAGGATGTTTCAACTGGCGGACCCAGGAATCTTGCACCCGAGGTTTGGGCAAAACGACCGAATTGTTCAGGAGGGCGCACCAAAATGTTAGTAAAGCCGGATGGCGCAGTTACCTTATGCGAACAAACGCCAAATGAACCAGCTTATACGGTAGGGAATGTTTTCGAAGACGGAGTTATGGGCGTATGGAATTCCGATGCTATACACCGATTCAATAATCCCTCACGCGAACTTTTTCAAAATTCTGCATGTTACAATTGTACCGATTTTGCAAGATGTATATATGTGAAAGGATGGTGTTTCAGGGATTCTCTTGCCTGTTACGGTACTATATACGAAGCCCCGCCGGACTGTCCGCATCAAACCAAAATGCCACCTCGCGCCATCTAATAAAAGGATAATTCTTAAGTATGCAATCAGCAAATGTGCAAATAGAAAAATACCGCAGGCATTTGACATCCTTTGCATCCAGAGCAACACCGCTTTGTGTTCCATTTCTGGATTTATTGAGGGCTTCGCCCGAAGCTCATCTGGAATGCTCCTGTAAAGTATGTGGCGAGGCCGTGCATCCATTGCGGTTTAACCTCTGGTACAAGAATAGTGGAGAATTCAGTCTTAATCCCAAAATAGTTACTTTCCTGAAAAATTATGCACAAGCCTTCCCATTGAACTTTTCCCTTTATCAGCAACTTGTCGGTACGGATTTTCAATATGACAAAGTGAAGTGCACATCTTTAGGGATAGATGTCCGGACACAATCAAGCGCATCGCGTGTGAAACTGTGGCATATTATCGAACACTATCCTGAGAAAGAAGCAATGGTTCTTAACTTCCCAGAAATATCTCCAATTGCACGGATTTTGAAGATTCAGCCAGGTTTGCTGTTTGGCTTTGATTTTGGACTAGACGGTGGAACTGCGGTAAAAGTTTATCCCGTGTTGCACACATCCCATATCCAACAATCTCGTAGCCTACTGAACATCCTATTTGGGGCACGTACTCTGGCGTTGCTCGAACAATGCAAATGGGTAAACTTCGGCTTCACTACGAAAGAAGCAGGACTTTCACTTCATTTGTTTCCCCGGAATCCTAAGATGTTCATTGATAATCTCCACCATCCGGTTCTCTCTGACGCTTACCGCCTTTCCGGCGCGCAAAAGGTGATCATCTCACTGGATCAAGCAGAGGTCGAAAGCGGTTGTTGTTCCAGCTTCAATCTGTATTATTAGCAAGGGATCAAATGGAAAGATTTCAAGACGAATGTAAGGATGTAATAGTTGTCGGCGCCGGATTGGCCGGGCTTTACGCAGCAAACGCATTGCGTGATAAAGACATTTTGGTGCTTGAACAAAAAACGAATGCCGGAGGGCGCGTGCTTACCCGTGAAAAAATGGGAGTAAGCTATGAAATCGGAGCAGTTTTTGCTACTGAACCGACATTCTTCCCGGCCGGGATCGCTCCGCCATCACTGATCGAAGAATATGGCAATATAGGAGTTTGTTCGAATGGACGCACCTGGTTTGGCAAAAGTGTTGTGGATTGTCTTGAACAAATTGAGTTTCACAACAATGAGATCGAAGAGATTACTGCTTTTGTCAAAGGAGGCGCACAGGATATATCTGACCTTTCCCCGCCATCGTACGAGTTGTTAAATGCTTTTTTTCAGTTGATTCACCCAGGTGAGATATGTGAATATATTCCTCAAAGGAGGCTTGATGCCTTTCAAGTATTTCAGATGGGACATTATGAAACCGGCAATAGAGCGTTGATTGCCGGCTTGATTGAGAGTATATCATCGCGGCTTCGTTGCGGGGTTCAGGTACTCAGTATCAGTGATCAGGGACAAAATGTTGTTGTTACTGTCGATGAGGGGGGCCAAATTACGCACCTTTCTGCAAAGGCCGTTATCTGCTCGATACCAGCCCATGAAGCATCTCAGGTTATCGTCCGTGCAGAAAGCCCCAGCAGACTTTTTTTGGATGGAATTCGTTACGGCACAGGAAGTCTGTGCGTTTTAGCAATACCGGAAAACCTGATTCCTGAGTTTTCGTACATTGCTACCCCGGACCTTGCTACCAGTACCGTTGTGCGGCAGAAAACCGCTGTTGATGGCCTTATATTATTATACTTTTACTTCATGGGAATTAAATCCGTGCCAGTGCGTAAATTGCATGCAAAAGAAATGGTGAAAATGGCGTTGCAAACTCTTGATGCCTTGGGTTTTAGCATTAGGGAGGAACAAATAAAATTCGCCGACCATCATCACTGGGACATGATCAGCCCTATTATTTCGAAGGTATGTTATGGTGCCTGGGCTGAAGAAAAAATACATCCGTCACCGCGCGTTTTTTTAGCAGGTGACTATACTCATGTGGATAGTCACCATCTCATGCCATATGGGATGTCAGCCGCCATATCCTCTGGAAAAAAAGCAGCGGAGCAAGTACAACATTTGCTTTAAATTGGGCCATCTTGTATAATACTTAATCGATTCCATTAGTTGAATCGTATAATCTTACATGACTTTACTAATATTAAGGGATCCTAAATTTATTGGGGCATGGGATTCAAAGCAACAGTACATCTTCTGAATGCTTCAACATTGGTGGCGATTTCAGGAGCTTTCAGGCTCTTCATAGCAACTCTTTTCCTTGGAACAGAATCCAGAGTTTTAGCTTGTATAGCAGGTGGTTTTGTGATATATACAATATATACTCTGGACAGGACACTTGAATGCAAAGAAGATATAGTAAACAGAAGCGAATTAATGGGCTCAAGAAGAGATATTGCTTTTCTTGTGTCCATCTCAGCCTTTATCATTGGAACCTACATTTTATTCGAAGAGGGATTATACATTTTGCCTTTTCTGCCACTTGTAGTTGGTTATTTGTATAGCAAAGGCATAAAAATCTGTGGATCAAATTTGAAGCTTAAGGGCGGCCTTGGAGTTAAGAATCTTGTTGTTGCTTTGACGTGGGGATCCTTTATCACCGGGATTGCTGGAAAATCCGTAAACAATATTATTCCGTTAATTTTTGTTTTCTCTTTTTTCAGTAGCAAGGTTTTCATAAATTCGATAATATATGATTTTAAAGATGTAAAGGGCGATTCGCTGGCTGGTATCAGAACTTTACCTGTACAGTTAGGTGAAAAGAAGACCAAGGCTTTTCTTTCGATTATGCATATAATGATACATTTAGGCATGCTCATTGCGATCATTATGAGATTCATTGTGTTTGAGCCAATAATACTTTTGTATAGTTTCACTGCTGGCATAATCTGCATTAATTATTATTCCGTAGCTACCGAAACCGAACCAAGAGCCAGGAAACTTATACGTGAGTTCTTGGTCGATGGTGAATCTACTACTGAAGTTAGCCTGCGGCTACTTATAAACGCTTTATTTCTTCGGAGCGCTCTTTATAATATTTGAAAAGTTCTTCTCCCCATTTTAAAGCAGATTTATCAAAACTTATCAAATCTCTCTGGGCATCGAAAGTGCCATTTTTAAAGAAGAGAGAAAGGGAGAGAAATTTGCTGGTTACTACAAAAGCAAGTTTAATGTCCTCATCTAAAATGTGTACGCTTGTATTATTGTAATCGGAAAATCTTTGAAGGTTATTCCCATGCTCATTCTTAACTTTCTCAAAAACATTTTTAGTTAAGATCAGAGCTATGCTAACTTTTCGCTGAGCCAACTGTAAAAAGAACGATGGATAGGCTGGATTAAATATCGGGGCGACTCCCATTACAAATTCTGATTTTGCTATATTTTCAAAAAATTCTGTATGTGGTTCGTACATATTTTCCAATCTATTTTCAACCAATCCGCAACTTCCTAATTCACCAATTCTTTCCAAAAAGTGTTGTGGAATAGCTTCGACCATATGTTTTTCCCAGAATTCTTCATTTTCCTCGATTACATGCAAAGTATTGATTAATGGCTGAAAAAACTTGGCTACAACTTTTCCAATTGGGGTTAGAACATAGTGTTTATTATCTTTGTAAATTAAATTCTTGGTTTCCATTTCCTTGATGCGGGGGAGAATCTCTGGAGAAGATATATTGAAATGGTCTTTAATTTCAGCTAAAGTCCTTGGTTCTTCGAGTAGCAAAAAGAGAATATTTTCTCGCTTCTCTGAAAATGCTAGAACACTTAATAGCCCTCTCGATTTCATCGAAATAAACTTCCTTGGAGATTTTTGATACCACTCAATTTAGTCTCTTCGGTTAGACTATAGATAAAGCTATCGTCGATAAGACTATAGATGGAGTTATGAGAACCAAGTTGAAATGATTACTGTAAGTCACCTGTAATAATTACCCTACCATCGCAGCGTCCTCTGCCACGCCTCTTTCAGCTCATCTATCCCCGCGCTCAGCACCACTTTCTCCCCATCCATCACCGTGAAATCCTGCTGCGCCGTAACAACGCCGACATCTGCAAACACATTTCCTTTCATAATCTCCTCAAACCTCACAACCTTATCCTGCGCCACAGTCACCACGAACCTGCTCTGCGACTCCGAGAACAGAATCGTATCCGCGCGCCTGATGTTCTCAACAGGCACTTTTGTCAGTTCAATGGTCATGCCAAGCCCGCCTGAAAATGTGCTCTCGGCAAGCGCCACGCCAAGACCGCCGTCTGAGCAATCATGGCATGAGGCGATTGTGCCTTCGTTAATGGCTTTTTCAAGCGCGATATACAACCGCCTTGCTGACGCCGCATCGACTCTCGGCACGTCGTTGCCTGTAAAACCAAGAGAAGCAAAATACTCAGACGCTCCGAGTTCATCCTTCGTCATGCCGAGGACGTAAACCCTGTCTTCCGGTCTCTTCACGTCCATTGTCACAGCTTTCCTCACATCCTCTATCTTGCCAATAGTTGAGAAAAGCACTGTGGGCGGGATTGAGATTTTCCTGTTACCAATGATATAATCGTTCTTCATGCTGTCCTTTCCAGAAATGCAGGGCACACCGTAGGCTTTCGTGTAATCATATAGCGCCCTGTTCGCCCTCACAAGCTGCGCCAGTTTGAACTCGCCATCGGGATTTTTCTCGGATTTCACTGGGTCGCACCAGCAGAAATTATCAAGACCTGCAAGGTGGTCAAACGAACCTCCCACGCAAATATGGTTCCGCACTGCTTCATCGATGGCGCAAGCTGTCATATGATATGTATCGATGTCACCGTATCTCGGACAGATGCCGTTTGCAACCACAACGCCTTCCATGCTGTCAAGGAGAGGGCGGATGACTGCAGCGTCGCTGGGTCCATCGCCGGTAAGCGGTTTGACGACAGAACCGGCCTGCACTTCATGGTCATACTGCCTGATTACATATTCTTTCGAGCAGATATTAAGACGCGAGAGGAGGTTTTTTAGCGCCGCTGTCAGGTCCACAGCCCCGAGCACGGGTTCTTCGAACTTCCTGGGTTCCCACCTGGCATTCAGCTTCATCGTTGGAAGGCCTTTATGCAGGAATTCCATATCAAGATAAGCAACGTTTTTGTCACCGTACTTTGCATGGAATTCTCCTGTGTCAGTGAAAGTACCAATGACCGTTGCCTCAACATCCCTTATTTTTGCAAGAGCCAGGAATTCATTTATTTTATCAGGAGATACGGCAAGCGTCATTCTTTCTTGCGATTCTGAAAGCAGTATTTCCCACGGGTCAAGGCCAGGATATTTCAGGGGGCATTTCTCAAGTTCGATAAGGCACCCGCCGCTAAGCTGCGCCATCTCGCCTACCGATGAAGACAAGCCGCCCGCGCCGTCATCCGTGATGGCGTTATACAGCCCTAAATCCCGCGCCTCAAGCAGGAAATCGAGCATCTTTTTCTGGGTTATGGGGTCGCCTATCTGGACTGCTGTTACAGGCGAATTCTCATCAAGCTCAAGCGATGAAAACGTGGCGCCGTGTATGCCGTCTTTCCCGATGCGCCCGCCGGTCATCACTATCAGGTCACCGGGATTAATCTCTTTAATGTGGGATGGCCTGCCGTTTATTACAGAGGGCATGATGCCGCCAGTCCCGCAGTACACAAGGGGTTTTCCGAGATACCGCTCATCAAAAACGATGCAGCCGTTCACCGTCGGGATACCGCTCTTGTTCCCGCCGTGCTCCACGCCGCGTCTTACCCCTTCGAAAATCCTTTTCGGGTGCAGAAGCCGCGGCGGTAATTCTTTTTCATAGAAGGGCGAAGCAAAACAGAAAACATCGGTATTGAAAATCAACCGCGCACCCATGCCCGTGCCCAGAGGGTCGCGGTTCACGCCCACGATACCCGTGATTGCGCCGCCGTAAGGGTCAAGCGCAGAAGGCGTATTGTGCGTTTCCACCTTCATCACGAGGTTGTAATCGTCATTGAATTTGATAACGCCGGCGTTATCTGTAAAAACCGAGACCAGCCACGGTTTGTTGATTTCCCTGGTTGAGCGCTTTATGAAAGTATCAAAAAGAGAATTTATGGTCTTAGTTCCCTTTTCGTCAGTATAAGTTATCTGGCTGTTGAAAATCTTGTGTTTGCAGTGCTCAGACCATGTCTGTGCGAGCACCTCGATTTCCACATCGGTGGGAAGGGAAAGCCCGATATCTTCCCGAACTTTTCTGACACCGGCATCGGTGAAATATTTCCGGATTGTTTTCATCTCCGCAAGGTTCAGGGCAAGAAGCCTCTGAACGCTTATTTCTTTTAATTGTTTGTCGCTGACATCCAGAGCTATTTCAAGTACTGATGGCTTATGCTTTCCCTTTACAACAGGAAGCGGGAGATGCACTCCTTTTTCCTTGTCCCATTCCTTGATGCTTATAATTTCCCACTTTTCTATGAGAGAGTTGGCAAGAAGCCCGCCTGCGATTTTATCGACATCCTGTTTTGTAATGTTGCCTGAGATAAGATACTGTCTTGAAAAATAGACCCCGCGCAATGCGACGCCCAGTATGTCCTCGGAAGCTTTTTTTGCGGTTGCTCCGACATTGTCGGTCACGCCAGGCTTGAATCCCACTTCTATCAGCCATGAAAAATCCTCTGCAAGCGGCTTTGAGGAGAAGACCTGGATTACCGGGTCGGCAAATAATTTTTCTCCGAGCTGAGCCAGTTCCTTTCCTGAAAAGTCTGCGTCAAAGGTGTAAACTTCGATAGTCCTGACCGAGTCCACGTTAATATGCAGGTCTTCGACTATCCTTTTTTTGACACCTTCGCCCAATGCGTCTTTCATTCCTTTTTTAAAACCGACTTCAATCCTGCTGGTCATTATTTATTCCTTTTTGGTGATGGGTTCATAAAACGAGTTATATTACGAAGATGATGATATAAAATAATATGTAATTAGAGGAGCTGATTCAATTCGGGTTGGAAAATTGAAACGATAATAAAAAAATGAATATAACAAAAAATTATATGCAGCTATATTATGACAAACCATAACATACTAAAACAATAACTACAAATTACTTCCATATTCAAGAGAGGCTTAATTATGAGTTTAAAATTTACAATAACAAAAAACCAATTGAACAAATTAGGATTATACAATCTTAATGTTGAAGCTGTTTTTAAAAATGATTCAAAATTTTGTGAGGATTATTCTGAATTTAAAATTTGGGAAAATGAAGGTTCATCAGATGAATATACCGATTTTACAGAACATAACGTCAATATAGATAATATTCTGAAAACTATAAAAAACATTTTAGATGAAGGGAAATGGTGTGATTTTGAAGATGAAACAAATGAAATATTGATGAGCTATGCAAATAGAAAATCCAATTTCATAAAATATACACCAACTGATAAAGAAATAACAGATGCCGTTTTTTTATATAAAAAGATTCTTACAGATGCAGAACACCAAGAAAAATCGGCACTTTTATGCAGAGAACTATTGAAATCTACTTCAGAAAATACAGAAGTACAAATTAAATTATTAGGAGCATTATTTGAAGCAAATAGTAAATTTCCTGATGGTGCATCGAAAGATGATTTGATGAACATATCAGAAAAGTGGGATGTATTAGATTACATGACCGAAGAATTGCTCTGCTGTCAATTTTAAAACTATTATATCCAGACAACATTACCAAACACGAATTAAAACGTCCTCTCACAAATATAAAATTTTTATAACTCATATTCGCATCCAGCGCCCTGCCCTATCTCTTCATCCACCCTGACATGGAGCTTCTTAATATTATCCGCGCCATTTGATTTCAGCGCCTTTGCCATTTCAGTTGAGAAATACTTGCACAGATCTTCGGCACTCGATTACTTGTAAAATATAACTTTAAATACCTGCGGACTAATTAGACTTCAAAGGAGATACCAGAGATGGAAAACTATACCCTTCCGGTAGTAATAGAAAAAGACGAATACGGCTATTTTGCAATGCGCCCGGCTTTGCAGGGCTGCTACTCGCAGGGGGATACTTATGAGGAAGCCCTTGAAAATATAAAAGACGCTATCCGTCTGCATATAGAAGATATCCGATGTGTCATCGGTTAAGAGTAATATTGTGATAGAACACGGATTGCACGGATGACACAGATGCGCACGGATACGAAAATAAATCCGTGAAAATCCGTCTAATCCGTATCATCTGTGTTCTATTAATCTATCCTGAACGCAATTATAGAAAAGCAGAAATCTAATTCTCTGCCGAAGCCATTGTGGCACTATCTCTAACTATTACTTGCGCTTGATATCCAAGACGTGACAAAAAGTATTCGCAGTCTTCCCAAGACATCCCGAAGGCTTTTACATCAGCCAGACCAAGCCTGCTCACTATATCGCGCAGGGTTTCAAAGTCATGATTTTCAAAATCTGCTTCCATCATAATATTTTCTGCCCAGTCAACAAGCTCTGCCAGTGTGATGCGGTGATGCAGGTAATCGATAATTCTCTGGGCAACATCTTTACGCGTGAGTTTCATAGATTATCTCCTTTTACTATTTTATGCCCCTTATCTTGGGGATATTTTTCATGGATTTCAACCAGCATGCCATTATTATCATAAATTTCCTGATAAAACCTTAAAGTTTGTTCCTTGTCATCTACTTCTTTAACATAGCGAGCTGTCCAGCCATTATGGCCTTCTATTTTATAAGAATAGCGGCGTCCACCTCCAATTAACTTTTCCCATGTACCAAATTTCCTTTCATTCACCCTACGTTTAAGTTTACCCTGATCATACATAATTTTTAATTCAACATCCAGCAATTAACGGCAGACTAATTATCTTTTAGGGAGATAACAGAGGTGGAACCTTATTGCTCACCCACTCACCTCAACTTGCTGAATTCCCACAAATTGAGGTAAATATCGCTTGTTCTCAGACCCCATTTCTTCCAGGCACAATTCCAGTACCTCTTTAAGGTTCTCATGAAGCTCATCAAGAGTCTCTGCTTGTGTATGGGCACCGGGAATTCCCGGGACAATCGCTACGTATAAGCCTGTTTCAGGATCTTTTTCGATATATGCTGTTAGTGTAGGCATTTTAGACCTCAGTAATTTTAATCGGGCCTTATAAGGTATTACATGGTTGAATGAGTATATACTTTTTCAGTAAAGGCTGTACATAAAAAATATTGCCATTTTTGCATAAAAAATCATGAAATTTACATCTCGTGCTCGCAACCTGCGCCCTGCCCTATCCCCTCATCCACCCTGACATGGAGCTTTTTAATGTTATCCGCGCCATTTGATTTCAGGGCTTTTGCCATTTCGGTTGTGAAATACTTGCACAGTGCTCACCAATTTCGTGGGGAGGAACATAATATCTTCAGAAGGCAATACATATCGTTTTTTACTTTCAATGATTTCAATCGAGACGCCATCCTTTTTCAATATACGAAGGCGCGGGTTTTTTCCGCGATAAGGATTTATGAGACTTTTTAATTTCTTCTGGGTAAATGAATCCGGGTAACGATAATCGACCACAGAGCACACAGAGAGCACAGAGCTTTGCCGCTTTTCTCTGTGTCCTCTGTGCCCTCTGTGGTTTTTCAAACCAGAAAATACTAAAAAATCACGACTTTATGGTCAAGCCTGCCGCAAATCCTGTCGAAGGGTAAAGGTTGCGCCGAACCGTAGCGCAAGCTTCTGGAAGAAAATTGAAATACCAGTACAACCATATAGTACAACTATGCCTTTAACAAAAGTCAGCCATAAATTCCAGGTTGTGATTCCCAAGGAAGTCAGGGAGCTTCTCGGTATCTCAAAAGGTGATACATTACAGGTTTATGGAAAAAACCATGAGATCGTGATGAAAAAATCGGATATAAAAAAGCCTTTATCCCTTAAGAATTTGAAGGGTCTGGGTAAGGAGATCTGGAAAGATATCGATGTGGAAGAGTATATCAAAACGGAGAGAGAGAGTTGGTAAACTACAGGAGGATCGGCCTGGATACTAATGTGCTGATATACTATATCGAAGAGCATCCTGTTTTTCTAAAAAAAGTTGAACCTCTGGTCGATAAAATAGTTGAGGGTAAAGCAACCGGTATAACTTCATATGTGACGCTTCTTGAATTGCTTGTAAAACCTATCCGTGAGGAACGATTCGATCTTGTTGAGCAGTATAGGACAATACTGATGACACAGCTTGAAATGGTACCTCTGGACGAATCAGTATCAT
>CABMII010000006.1 GCA_902386255.1 uncultured archaeon | reverse complement strand
TTCTAGGGGATTTTATCAAAAAATATGATGATGACAGTCTGAAATTACGGTGGTAAAAAGCCATCTGACAAATTGTATAAGGTGATAAAAATACGATTTACTTAGCCGCATGTGGCGAATTTAAGTTATAACATGAATATAAGGGCATATACGCCGCAAGAATACATATGCGGCCAGTACACCGCAGATATGATAGCTGCCTCAGAAAAAGCCGGATACAAAGCATATTTTGCTGCTGTAATGTTCTCCGATGGCACAGGGCATGCGCTTGTTTCATTCAAATCGACAGTTTTCGGGACTACCTCATGGTACTTTTTTGAACCCCAGACAAATAAGCTGATAACGCCTGAGACTTTAAAATATGTCCTAAATCAAAATATGGGTAAAACAGTCACCGGGGTCAATATTTATGGTTATTTTGATGATGCGGGGGATAAAGACCCTGCTACCTGGCAATTTGCATACCCATTATATAGTAAAAATTATTAAAAATCAGTCCTTTATTTATGCGCAGGACGAATGACACTTGCATATCCCATGTTTAACTTTTTTAATCTTTCTAATGGTCATTTATTTCACCCCGATAAATACATGGCAATCAGCCTTTAAATAGTTTATGCAGGAACTTGTTGGGTGTAGTAAACACTAAGTAGCCTCAAGATAATTTTTATACTTTCCATGATTGTCTGGACTTTTCTATGAATGCCTCATCCATATCTTTATAGGGATAGCCACAATGCGGACACGATTCATCACCAGAGGTCAAAAAAAATCCTTTACATCTTTTGCACGTTATTTCTTTCATATTCATTTTATCATTTCTCCTTTCCCATTTACCAAGGAAATTATCTCCATTATTATAACTGGTTATTTGAAAATTACTAATTTTTTATTGTCGCGATTTATGACCATTTTAGCCTCAAAAAAATGTTATTCGGGCTTGATATAAGATATATCACGCAAATCATCGATGTGAACCATTTCTTCGATATCAAGAAGTCGTGACATCTCCTGCGTATCGATATAAATCCCATGCTCTTGGATTAGGGCCATGGGGTTCGTGCCACCAATAACAACTATTCCCACTTTGTCTTTTCCAACCTGGACCCCGAGTATGTCATTATTAGGTTCACCCACTTCCAGGATGCAGGAAAATCCGGCTTCGACAAGCGAATCAAGCACCTGTTCTATCTTATCTCTTGATGCCATGGGAGCTTCCCGCAGATTCGCCAGAATTTTGCCTGAACCTGTATTTATCATTTCAGCTACCGAAGTGAGTTCCTGCGACATCAATACATCAAGCGGATCAATCGTTGTGCTGTCGTAGCTCAGGATTTCGGTGAATCTTAAAGGCGAGCCATCGTGTATTTCCACGACCCCGCCGAATTTGGGTTTAACAGGTATGCCTGCCTTGAGAAGGACGCCATCTATCGTGATGCTGCATGCGGTAGCTAACCCTACCTTTCCCTTCTCGATTGTGAGATTCCCGAATTTTTCTCCAGCACGTAATATTTTGATATACGGACTTACCGAAAGTCCGCTATGTATTGCCTGCCTGATATATCCAATAACTTTTTTGAAATCTGATTCATTAACGATGGAAATATTTACAATTATTTTCCCTTTGCGTATGAGCGGGTCAAAGGTTACCTCATACATCATATTTTCAATTCTTGAATTAATGAACATTATATCTGTCATCTTAATTGAAACATAATAATTACAATGCGTTATAAATATACCGAATTCGATAAACCTATCAATAACCAGGAATATATTATCTGAAAGATAAAGTATTTCAGTCAGGCAAGAAGTATAATGTCCATGAATAAGCAGGCAGTGATAGGCATTGTGAAAAATATTTTCACATATTACGGTTACGGTACAAGTTCCTCTGATATCTGTGACCTGCTTGCTGAAAAAGATTCTGACCACCTATTAATAAAATTTGAAAATAATCCGAATTTTAACAATATCAGATATTTTTCAAATATTGCCCAAAGCTATCACGGCAAGGGCATAATGATATCAGAATCCTTTGATGAAAAAACCCGCTTGCTGGCCCTTGACGAAGGGCTTATGCTCTGGGACAGGAGCGAACTTGAATCCCAGATTGGCAGGGCAGTTCTTGCCGGGGCGTTGGGAGGATATGAGGAGAAAAAGCCTGTCAGGGAGAAAGTGGAAACCGGAGGTGCACAGGTACAGGAACCTGTTAAAAAGGAATATGAAAGAACAATCAAGGTATTGCTGCGTTCAATTCCCATTAATATCGGGAAATCCGATGCATTATCCATAGCCGAGGCAAAAGTGGGAACTGCAAAAAGCCAGACATTAAAATTCATCCCGGTCTGGTATTATAATTATTCTTTCAATATCCAGAAGAAGTATAAATCAAAAATGGTAGACCTCACTGGCGAAGGAGCCGGTTACATCCAAGCCCTCACAGGCGAGAACTTTTTTAATAAATACAAGGACATTCTGGATGACACTTTCATGCCTACCCAGAATTATGAGATAAAGCAACCGCTTATCCAGAGAAATGATGCTTTGGCCAAAGCCTTAAATTCCATCATCAGGGAACATACAAAGGAAGTCAGGCTGAATGAAATGATAGGCGATACTATCGTGTTCGAAAACAAAATTTTTGCTCCCGGCGCCGAAGAAATCAGCCTCAAAATGGACATTTTGCATATTCCTGTCTGGGAAATAA
>CABMII010000005.1 GCA_902386255.1 uncultured archaeon | reverse complement strand
TTATTAGGTTAATTGGTTTAAAAATAAAGGAAAGAAATTAAATGGACAACGATAGAAGAGGCGGCTTCCGTGGAGGAGGCAGAGGTTTCAGACCAAGTGGACCAAGAGAAATGCATAAAGCAACATGTGCGGATTGCGGCCAGGAAACTGAAGTACCTTTTGCACCCTCTGGCGACAGACCTGTATATTGCAGGGAATGCTACCAGAAACATAAACCAAAGAGATATTAAAAATATTACCCGATAATATTTTGATAATTTTCAAATAATAGAGCATTGAATTGCTCTATACTTTTTTATTTAATAGTTCTGTGGATAATCCACATTATAAAAATTGGAAATAAAAAAAGAAATTTTGTTATTAAAAATAATAAATGTGGATTCAATCCAATTTTTCAATTCCTGCTTTCTTGACGAATGGCTTATTAATCTTATCCGGCATCCATGCTGGCTTGTTCTTCGGAGCGCTCACAATTTCCTTCCAGCCCTTGAATATATGAATCTTTTTTGTCCCTCTCTCCCTCAGTCTTATCTCAACTGGATTGCTTTTCGTTCCTCCAATGCGGTTAGCAGCTTTGAGCGCCGCTTGCCGTGGCTGCTTCCCCGTGAAAACACTTGTCTCTGTCCCGTTTTTACTCCTTAATACAAAATTCTTGGTTTCTTCTGCCATATTCTAATCTCCTTGCAGCCCTTCATGCTGCTATCCTGAATACACGCTCTCCATTCATAAAACTAATTCCCATGAATAAACATGCTGGAATCCTGTTCCCTCATACCTGATGTTTGCGGATTTTATGACGTTTGCATCTTTGCAGCCATCAGCGTATGTTCCATTAATATCGCAATCGTCATGGGCCCAACGCCTCCTGGTACCGGTGATATTAATTTCACTTTCGGCAGCACGTCGTCGAAATCAACATCCCCATATACCCGCTCGTCCTGCCATGTTATACCAACATCGAACACGACTGCTCCCTCCTTCACCATTTCAGCTTTTATAAGCCCGCGCACGCCTGTCGCCACGATCAGGATATCCGCTTCTCTGGTATGGCTTTTTAGGTCTTTTGTATAGACATGGCATATCTTGACAGTAGCATTGCGGTTGAGCAACATCATCGCTGCGGGCTTCCCTACCACGTTGCTGTGTCCGACCACTACCACTTCCTTTCCCTGCGGATCTATCTTGAATTCCTCCAGTGCCCGCACAATTCCTTTGGGCGTGCATGGCACAAATCCCTCGCGCCCTATGAGCATTTTTCCCATATTAAGCGGGTTAAAGCCGTCCACATCTTTTTCAGGTGCGATGCGCATCATTACTGTACGTTCATCAATGTGTTTTGGAAGAGGGAGCTGCACGAGTATCCCGTGTATCTCAGGTCTTTTATTCAGGATTTCGATAAGTTCGAGTATCTCTTCCTGCTTTGCTTGCGCGGGAAACTTGTGGTCTTCGGATGTAATGCCTACACGCTTGCATGCCCAGTGTTTGAGCTTGACGTACAATTTCGAAGGTGAATGCTCTCCCACGAGTATTGTTGCAAGAGCAGGTTTGATACCATATTCCTGGATGAACTTTTCAACATCTTTCTTGACTTCTGCCTCGATATCCTGTGCAATTTTTCGCCCGTCAATAACACGCAGGTCTGTGACCTCTGGAAGCGGCTCCATCAAAGACCCTCACTCGTATGGAATCGGGAACTGCCCGCAAAGGTCAAGGATAGTTCTCTTTACTTCTTTTAATTTTTCAGCATCATTCATATTCTGGATGATTTCATTGATAGCCCAGGCAATAGTCACCATTTCTTTTTCCTTCATGCCCCGTGTGGTAACTGCAGGCGTGCCAATCCTTATGCCGCTTGTGATGAACGGGCTTTTTGTCTCAAATGGTATGGTGTTCTTGTTCAGGATTATCCCGGCTTCGCCGAGCTTTGCCTCTGCATCCTTGCCCGTAATGCCAGAGGATGTAAGGTCAACGAGCATAAGGTGGTTATCCGTGCCCCCCGAAACTAGTTCATTGCCTCTTGATATCAATTCGGTGGCTATCTTTTTTGCATTTGCGACAATCTGTCGCTGATAATCATCGAATTCCTTATTCATCGCTTCCTTGAACGCAACGGCTTTTGCAGCGATGACGTGCATGAGAGGGCCCCCCTGAATTCCCGGGAAAACCGTCCTGTCTATTTCCTTGGCATAATCTGACCTGCACATTATCATGCCGCCGCGCGGGCCTCTTAGTGTCTTGTGCGTGGTTGTGGTGACGAAATCGGCATAAGGCACTGGATCGCAATGTATCCCTGCAACAACTAACCCGGCAATGTGAGCAATATCTGCAAGTAAAAGAGCATTAACCTCATCGGCTATTTCCCGGAATCGTTTAAAATCAAGCTCGCGGGGATATGCGCTTGCGCCACATACTATAAGCTTTGGTTTGTGTTTTCTGGCAATCTCTGACAGATTATCGTAATCTATTGTCCTTGTATCTTTTGAGACACCGTAAGGCACGATATTGAACAATTTTCCTGAAAAATTCACCGGGCTGCCGTGTGATAGGTGCCCACCGTGCGATAAATCCATGCTCATGATAGTGTCCCCGCACTTGAGCATAGCAAGATAAACAGCCATGTTCGCCTGTGAACCTGAATGCGGCTGCACATTGACATGCTCAGCCTTGAAAAGTTTCTTTGCCCGCTCTATCGCAAGGTTCTCTGCTGCATCCACGAACTCGCATCCGCCGTAATATCGCTTTCCGGGATACCCTTCAGCATATTTATTCGTCATCACTGAGCCCTGCGCCTGCAGGACTGCGCGGCTTGCATAGTTTTCCGATGCGATGAGGTTAAGTTTATTTCTTTGTCTTTCAACTTCATGTCTCATTATTTCATAAATTTCAGGGTCGATTGTTTTTAATGGCATAATAATTCCTTTTCCAAGTAGTTTATGATTGTAAAATTTTTACTTTCCTTCCTTCTATTCGCAGCCGGTTTTCAACGAACAATTTCACGGCTTCGGGATAAATCTTGTGCTCCTGTTCAAGAATCCTGTCTGCAAGCGTCTCTGGCGTGTCGTTCTCTTTCACTTCCACACATCTTTGCAGGATTATTGGGCCACCATCAAGTGTTTCATCCACAAAATGGACTGTGCATCCTGCCACTTTCACGCCGTGGTCGAATGCCTGTTTCTGCGCATGAAGACCTGTAAATGCAGGTAGCAGCGCGGGATGTATGTTGACTATGCGATTCTTGTAGGCATGAAGCAGTGTTTTTCCGAGTATCCTCATGTATCCCGCAAGAAGCACAAGCTCTGCATCGTGTGTTTTTAGACATTTGAGAATCTCTTTCTCGTATAATTCCT
This sequence comes from uncultured archaeon, assembly GCA_902386255.1. GTDB lineage: Archaea > Halobacteriota > Methanosarcinia > Methanosarcinales > Methanoperedenaceae > Methanoperedens. Next base: position 24,053 of record CABMII010000005.1, on the reverse strand, counting down.
TTGATTCAAAATTTTCAGGATCAACAAAAACAGCATCAATTCCATGCTTTTTTGCGCGCAGAAGTGCGTACGCATCCCCCACATCGCTGACCACTACGGAAATCCGCGCTTTCAAATATCCGCTCCCGATGCTGTCTATGAGATCCTGGAGGTTTGAACCTCTTCCCGAAACAAGCACTGCTATGTTCGTCACGAGACGCCCATATACCTTCGGGAATATAATAGGTTTTGGTTTATTTGTGTTTATAAAATTCGGTTATTATGTCGTTTGTGCAGTTGATTTGCGATTTTGCCATCCCCACAGGGCAATCCGGTTTATGTTTGTCACCGCAATGTAAACAGGCATTCTCAAGAGCACGAAGGTAATCGATTTTAGATGGAACATGTTCGGTCAAACATTTCACCTCGTTTTTATGTAACAACGTAAAAACGAATAAACCTTTTGTTATGCATAGATTTGGCAATACTGTACTAAACCCATAAGATTTTAATATATCCTGTTGGCATTAAGTTGATTGGTAATATGACATCACAGCTGAAATACGAAGATGACGAATACAAATTATCTGCTATTAACACGAAGAATGAAGTCATAGATGTAATCGTATGCAAGTGCAAGCATTGCAATGAAATCGTTCCGAAAGTCGGGATATGCAAGGATTGCAATACGGAATACGAACATAAGAATACAGTGGAAAATCCTGAAACCGGTTTTATCCATTTTATTTATGAATGTTCGGGATGCCCTCCCGCGAAAAGAAGAGCACAGAAAATAATCAAGATTAATGACGGGAATAACAAAAACTCAAGGGACGATTTGATGAAAAGCTTCCTTTAATGATAATCTGGATAAATCATCGTAGCTCTTTTATTATGTTTCAGATACAAATTTAATTGCATTCTTCGATTCCAATGCCTCTACGCCTCTTTCTTTTAAAAAAGGATTAGCATTTATAGCATCTCTAAATTCTCTATCAAGCGTAACAACCTTTGCAGAAAAATAATTTGCACATCTTGCAAGATATAGGTCTTTACGCGGAATCTTCTCGTCATCAGGAAATTCCCCGGAGTTAGAAAAATCTCTCATTATTTTTTCTGAGGTATGGACTATCTCTTGTATCATGAGATCAATTCCAGGCAAAACAGGTTCAGTCTTCGATATTTTTCCCAATTTTATTTGGATGGTTTTTTCAAAACGCTTATTGCATTTTTCATCAAGGCATATCTTATGACAATTCTTCAATAAATAAGCAAGAAATCTTGCTGAACTTGTATCCCTGTTGTCATATTCATCCACACCTCTTATGGCGCAGTAAAAAATGTTCTCATCAACAATGAATTTATATTTCATTTTTTGAGTCTAATGCATTAAGATATTCTATAACATTTCGAATATTCTGTTCGAAAAATCCAGGCAAACCGCCTGCTACTCTTCCGTATTCGTCAATATTTAATTTTGTTATTTCTGAAACTCCTTTTTCATTTTTAAAATAATAAATTACAATATCATCAAGCGAAATCTCTTTTTTTGCTAATGCATTAAGAAATCCAAATAAGATATGTTCACTATGGGTTGCAATTAAAAACTGTTTTGATTCATTTTTAAGGATTTTAATAAAAGTTGAGGAAATATCGGATTGGGCCTTCGGATGAAGATGAGCCTCAGGTTCCTCTATAAGAAAGGTATGTGAAGATGGGGATAAAGCAATAGGTAGAAACATAAAGAGGAGCTGATGGATTCCCAGCCCTTCATTGATAAATGAGGTTTCACCGTATGCGTTTTTTGCCTTTATCTTTACAGTCTTGCCGGGAAGAAGTTCAAAACTTATCTCAACACTCAATAGATTCTTAAACCATGATGAAAGCTGGCTCTCCAGTTCTCTATTATATGGAAGTAAGCTGTTGATGGCCAACGACCTGTCATATAGCAACATGAAATCCGTTTCACTCGGGGGCGTATCCGACAGCGGATACGATGTTTCTTCAAAACCCCTGAGTCCGTAGATAGCGTGGATTGAACTAATAAAGTCTTTTATAGATGTAACTAATCCATCCTTCAACTCTTGGGCATTTGCTTCGATGTCGTATGGAATATCTGGTGGAGATGAACCGCCGGTGTGTCTAATTGGTTCACTTATTTCATCCCGTGCCTCAAAGTGGAAGTCTATTCCATCGATTTTTAAAGAGATTGGATTTTTATTTTTATCTCTTCCTTCACTCCTCCAATCCCATTCCAAGCAATATTGCCCTCCTTTAATTCCGCCGCTGTGGTAATTAAGAGTATTATTCCGGAATTTCATTTCGTAATTAACATGTATATTTTCTATTCCTTTCTCTTTCAGTGCACCCTTTTTAACAGGCAAATTTCCTTCTATTGAGATGCCAATAAATCTTTCATTTTTTCTAAGCACATCCTCAAAAGTACCGATGTCTATCAATCGGTTTGGATAAAGATAATAGTCAGTAGTGGATTTTTCAGGCTTGGGAGGAATTAATAAATTACCATATTGTTCGCCATAAATAAATCGCTCAGGCCGCTCATGAGATGTTTTTATGTTCTGCTTTATAAGTTGAAGCGCCTGGAAAATACTCGATTTCCCACTATTATTTTGTCCAATAAATAATGTAATGGGTTTAATTTCAAGAGACGTATCTTTATGTAACTTGAAATTTTGGAGTTTGATTTTTTGCAGCATAAATGCTCTTATTATTTTTTATATTTATAAACTTGCGTTAATCAATAAATAACGGTTTATCAGAGTGTGGAATCAAATGTAACTCCCCGGCAGTTTTAAACAGTTTTTCAACAGCCGCAGCACCATCCCCGATTTCCAGCGTATAATCATTCACATAAAGCCGGATATGCTGGTCTATCACATCATCTTCCAGTTCCTGCGCATTGATTTTGATATATTCACGCGCCTCTTCCGGATTCCGGTGCGCATATTCTATGCTTTTTTTAATAAGGCTGTCAATTTTGCGGATTGTTGCCGCGCCTAATTTTCTTTTTGCAAAAATACCGCCAAGTGGTATTGGCAAGCCCGTTTCTCCCTCCCACCATTCCCCAAGGTCAATGAGCTTTACAAGATTATATGAAGGATACGTGAACCTGCTTTCATGGATTATTAAACCTGCATCAACCGTTCCCAGGCTGACCGCGTTCATAATCCTGTCAAAAGGCATCTCTACGATGTTCTTTATTTCAGGATTGAATAGCTGAAGGAGAAGGTACGCGGTAGTCATCTTTCCCGGAATTGCAATGCTTTTTTGCGGTAGTTCAGAATATTGCATCTTTTTCTTAGCCACTATTAAAGGCCCGCAACCCCTTCCAAGCGCGCTTCCCGAATGGAGAAGACAATAATCCTCTCTTAAAAAACCAAAAGCATGGAAGGACGCTTTGGTAACATCAAGTTTACAATGAAAAGCCATCCGGTTTAATGTTTCAACATCTCTCAGTATTTCAGAAAAACCGATATCCATTTTTAGCTTTTTATGAACTAAAGCATAGAAAATAAATGTGTCATTGGGACATGGGGAAAAGCCTAAAGAAATTTTTTCCATCATATCCTCTTAACAAGTTCGCTTACGACCTTATTGCAATTTGAAACCGCAAGCGGTATGTTCCATTTTTTGATCTCCCTTTTTTCAATGATATTACTTATACCGCGTATCTCAATTACGGGTATCCCGTACATGATGCAAATATGAGCCACTGCGGCCCCTTCCATGTTTTCGCATATCCCGTTAAAACGGTTCTTCATGAGTTCTCCGATTTCCCGGGTTCCCGAGCATTGCGATACAGTAATAAAATTGCCATAAATTGTATTAAATCCGAGATCACCGGCAGCTTTTACAGCAAGCTGTGACCGTATTCTATCCATATGGAAGGTATTGAAATATTCTCTTTCATTTTTTAAAAGCGGAAAACCTGTGAACTCCATGGATTTCCAGCCATCTTCGGTCAATATGCCCTCCTCGGCATAGTTTTCACGTTGCGCAACCGCGATATCTCCTGTCCGGGCATTTTTGTATGCGCCGCCAACGCCAAAAAGTATCACCAAATCCACGTCGTAATTTTCAAGCATCAGGGTCGCGGAGTGAGCCGCATTGACTTTGCCCACGCCGCAATGGGTAAACATGATGGATTTCCCATGCAGTTCACCCTCTGAAATAATTTTTAGCTCCTCATCCGGTTGCGGCCGTATTTCACGCCTCAATTCCCCTGTTTCAGGGAGTGTGGGCGCAATAAGTGCAAGATTCATATATCCTTTTATGGATAAATGGTTATATCTATTTGGCGACTCACATCTGATTCACACGAATTTCACAACCCTGATTATATACATTACATTATAAAAAACAATTGAAAATACTAAATGTTAACTTTAAGAATCCTGGTGGAATTTGTAACTATAATATTAGCACTGGCAGGAGCTTATTTCATAGCAAGCACCATAGGCAGGAGAATCGATGATGACATGCTCCGGGCTAAAGCTTTTCTTAACAAATCGTTCATGAAGGAACATTGGGTTCTGCTTTTGCTTGCATGTTTCTTTTTCCTCGTTTATGCAACCATAAAATTTTATGAGATATTCGGATTACCGCTTGATAAGAACATAACTGATTTGATTGATCAAGTAATCGTGCTCGGGATATTGGCATGCAGCATTATGTCGCAATATAATTTGTCCAAATTGATAAACAAATGACAGCAAAATAATGATATATTGCAATAAACATGTATAATTGATGGCACGAAAACTGGGTTCCATTGACCTTGAAATTTTAAGAAAACTTGCGCCTGAGCTTGTTGAAACCACCTGTGGGCATGCAGGTCATGAATTCAGGTCTGTGCTTCCTCCCGTGAGCCAGCATGTTTCCACATCGCCGGGGGATTTCAGGCAACGTCTTATGAAGCTTTCAGATGATGATTTGAGCTATCTTGTCAACCTGATTTTTGAAGGCATGGAGAGCCTCCACTGCGTTAAGAAAGAGGATGCAGATGCCCTTATCGAAGTGGTTGGCGCCCGCATTTCCAAAGTTATAGCCGCCGAACTGCTTGAACTTTATAAGTTCGTAGGTGATTGAAATGCCGCATGTAATGGAGCTATTCGGAAGAACACGCATTGTGGTTAAGGATGGAAAAGTGGTGGAGGTAGGTGAACCAATTGCGGACTGGTGTCCTGTGTTCAGCAAAGTTGCGCAGGTTTCAAAACTCACACGAGATGAGGCAAAAAAGAATATGGAATACAGGATACGGGAAATCGGGATGTTTACGCCGGAAAGGAGGTTTGACTACGGTATTTTCGTTAATTTTGGCGCAAGCGAAATAATGATGACGGCACTCAGGCGTGGGCTTATCGATTCCACGGTCACGGTATGCGACGGCGCCGGGACGGTCATAACTTCAAATCCTGAACTGGTTCAAGGTATGGGCGCTTTGATGTCAGGACTTATCGAAACCGAGCCGATACCTGAGATTATCGATGGGATTGAATCGCGCGGCGGCGTTGTACTTGATAAAGAAAACTCCATAATCGACCAGGGAGGGGGCCTGCGGAAAGCCTGTGAACTCGGATATAAGAATATTGCCGTAAGTGTTACCGTGCCTCACGATGGGGGGAAACTTCGTGCGATAGAAAAGGAATATAATATTAATTTAATCCTTATCGGAGCGCACCTGACGGGGTTAAAACACGGGGATGCTCATGAGTTCATAGAGAAAATGGATATTATCACGGGATGCGCATCAAAGACGGTGCGCGACATGGTAAAACCCGTTCTTCAGGCAGGCACATCCGTTCCTATGTTTGCCATAACGCAAAAGGGCAAGGAGATGCTTCTTGAGCGAGCTAAAGAAGTTGATGCGCCCATTCTCGTGAACACCACCGAATTGCCCGTGCTGCCGGAGCATAAGCAGCCAAGGCCTCTTGGGTAGCAATGGGATAAGTATTTATCCTGAAATATGAAGTCTCTGGAGAAGAGCATTTGTGTTAAACTTATATATCATTAGATGTTCAGTAAGTTACCGTTTACATTTGCTGAGGCATCTTAGGAGGAATAGATATAATGCCAGTCATGGAAATCTTTTTTGATATCGGCGGGATGTTATTTTTCCTGATAGTTTTAACCCTCCTTGTCAAGCCTCTAGGGACTTACATGACAAATGTATATCAGGGTAAGCGGACTTTTTTAAGTCCCATCCTGATGCCGATTGAGAATCTGATTTACAGGGCGGCAGGCATAAAGCAGGATGAGGAGATGGACTGGAAAGATTATGCAAAAGCAATGCTCTTATTTAACAGTCTGGGATTCGCCGTTTTGTTCCTGATACTGCTGCTCCAGGGAATGCTTCCCCTGAATCCCCAGGGGTTCCCGGGATTTCCGCTTGATCTAGCCTTCAATACAGCCGTAAGCTTTGTTACAAATACAAACTGGCAGGCATATAGCGGTGAATCCGCAGCAAGCTACTTCACCCAGATGTCTGGGCTCGCCGTCCAAAACTTTCTTTCTGCTGCTACGGGTATGTGTATAGCGATTGCATTAATCCGCGGCTTTACCAGGCATACTTCCCAGACCATCGGGAATTTCTGGCAGGACATGACTAAAAGCGTGTTATACATTCTCCTCCCCATTTCTATCATAGCAGCTCTGCTGTTGGTCTCCCAGGGCGTTATCCAGAATTTTGATCCTTATACAAATAGTTCGTTACTCCAGCCAATTCAAACACCGGACGGACAAACAATTGCAAATCAGATGCTTCCCATGGGGCCGGTCGCATCACAGGAAGCAATAAAAGAGTTCGGGACAAACGGCGGCGGATTTTTCAATGCCAACTCAGCGCATCCTTTTGAAAATCCCACTCCATTAACCAATTTTCTGGAAATACTTCTCATCCTTCTTATCCCTTTTTCACTTACCTACACATTCGGGCGCTTCGCAGGAAATACCAGGCAGGGGTGGGCTTTATTTACAACAATGATGATGCTGTTCATAGTATTCCTGGGAGTGATGTACTGGTCTGAGTATAGCGGCAACCCGCTTGTGAAGCCCGGTGTCAACGGTTCTTATATGGAGGGCAAAGAGGTCAGGTTCGGGATTGGCGGCTCGGTTCTGTTTGCAGTCAGCACAACCGCAACCTCCTCCGGCGCCGTGAACACAATGCACGACTCATTAACGCCAATCGGTGGAATGGTCACTATGCTGCTTATACTGTTAGGTGAAGATATTCCCGGTGGTGTCGGGTCGGGACTCTACACTATCCTTGCCTTTGCGATCATAGCGGTTTTCATTGCAGGTCTTATGATTGGCAGAACGCCGGAATACCTTGGCAAAAAAATAGAGGTCTTTGAGATGTGGATGTCGGTGTTAATCGTCCTCACTTCGGGCATTCTGGTACTCATTTTTGTTTCTGTTGCTCTTGTAACTTATGCTGGAATTTCCTCTATTTTGAACCCCGGCCCTCATGGTTTAAGTGAAATACTCTATGCTTTTGCCTCTGTAGCCAATAACAACGGCAGCGCGTTTGCCGGGCTTAATGCCAATACTCTTTTTTATAATCTTACAACTGCCGTTGCAATGCTTATCGGCAGATTTGTTCCTGCAGTGGCGGCGCTTGCCATGGCAGGGTCGCTTTCGAAGAAAAAATATACCCCGCCGAGTATCGGTACACTTCCAACGCATCAGATTACATTCGTTTTATGGCTTACTTTTGTAATTCTTATCGTCGGAGCCCTGACCTTCTTTCCTGCCCTTTCGCTTGGACCGATTGTCGAGCATATGATCATGCATGCAGGTCAATAATATGGAAAATATTAAAACAAAAGAAACGACAATCTTTGAACCTGAACTTTTACGCCAGGCATTACTGGATTCTTTAAAAAAGCTTAACCCGCTTATCCTCTGGCGAAACCCTGTAATGTTCCTCGTGGAGCTAGGAAGCATTATAACAACTATCAGTTTCCTAGAAGGCTTATTTTTTAAATCTGGTGAACCTTCCTGGTTTACCGGGATTGTATCCTTGTGGCTCTGGCTGACTGTGATATTTTCAACTTTTGCAGAGTCGCTTGCAGAAGGGCGGGGAAAGGCACGCGCAGAATCGCTTCGCAAAACGCGCACTGAAGTAATGGCAAAAAAACTGATAAATCCCGATTCGAAGGAAAAATGCGAGCTTATCTCTTCTGCAAATCTCCATAAAGGGGATTGCGTCCTCGTAGAAGCAGGGGAGATAATCCCGGGCGATGGCGAAGTGGTTGAAGGTGCAGCCCTCGTGAACGAATCATCCGTAACAGGCGAATCAGCCCCGGTCGTCCGGGAATCAGGCGGGGACCGAAGCGCTGTAACTGGCGGGACAAAAGTTATTTCCAACCGGATAATCGTGCGCATAACGGCGAATCCTGGTGAGGCGTTCCTTGACAGGATGATTGCCATGGTTGAAGGTGCAAAGCGCCGCAAAACCCCGAACGAGATCGCGCTTGAAGTTCTGCTGATCTCTTTAACAGCGGTCTTTCTGCTCGTGGTTATCAATTTCAATTCCTTATCCGTATACAGCGTCCAGGCTGCAGGACAGGGTATGCCGGTCTCGATTACGGTGCTTATTGCGCTTTTTGTCTGTCTGGCGCCGACAACGATTGCGGCGCTCCTCCCTGCTATCGGAATTGCGGGCATGGACAGGCTTTTTTCGAAAAACGTGATAGCCCTTTCGGGAAGAGCCATTGAAGCATCAGGAGATGTTGATATACTGCTCCTTGATAAGACAGGAACAATCACCCTGGGAGACAGGCAGGCAGTGGAATTTATCCCGGTGAACGGACTTTCCGAAGAGGATGTTTCTAATGCAGCCCTGCTTGCCTCCCTGACAGATGAGACGCCTGAAGGAAGAAGCGTAGTAGTACTTGCAAAAAAGAAATACCAGATGCGGTTAACGGAACTCCCTCGCACTGCCAGATCAATTTCATTTAGCGCCCAGACGCGTATGAGCGGAGTTGACATAGACGGGCAATCGTATCGAAAAGGGGCTTCAGATGCCATCGTGGCGTACGTCAAAAGCAAAGGAGGAAATATACCGCCTGAGCTTGAACTGAAGGTTACAAACATTGCAAAATCGGGCGGAACACCTCTTGTTGTATGTCATAATGCCCAAATTCTGGGCGTGATACATCTTAAGGATATCCTAAAAGGCGGCATCCGGGAACGCTTTATCCAGCTGCGGAAAATGGGGATAAAGACTGTAATGATAACAGGCGATAATTATCTTACGGCAGCAGCCATTGCCGCAGAAGCTGGAGTGGATGATTTTCTTTCAGAGGCAAAACCTGAGGACAAGCTTCGTTTGATCCGTGAAAACCAGGAGCAGGGCCATATGGTAGCCATGACAGGAGATGGGACAAACGATGCACCTGCGCTTGCCCAGGCAGATGTAGCTGTCGCAATGAACACAGGAACACAGCCCGCGAGGGAAGCAGCGAATATAATTGACCTGGACAGCAATCCGACGAAACTAATGGATATTGTAGAAATCGGGAAGCAAATACTGATAACGCGGGGAACCCTGACGACGTTCAGCATTGCCAATGACGTGGCAAAGTATTTTGCCATTATACCGGCAGCCATGATCTCCATCTATCCCCAACTGGATATTCTCAATATCATGCATCTGGCAAACCCATACAGCGCGATCCTGTCGGCTGTTATTTTTAATGCCATCATTATCCCACTGCTGATACCCCTTGCGCTGAAAGGCGTCAAATACCGCCCGATGCCTGCTGAAAAACTATTGATGTACAACCTTCTCGTCTATGGGCTTGGCGGGATAATAGCACCGTTTATAGGAATAAAAATTATTGATATTGTAATAAGCACATTTGGTACTTACCTAGCTACCTAAACCGTTGATAACTTTTTTCCCCTCCCAAGAAGAGAGATTTATCCTTTACTCCATGAAGCATTATCTCTCTGGTGCTCAACACTCTTTTGAATAATTCTCTGCCTTAACAGCAGGTCGTAGCTTAAACTCTGCAATAAATGGTTTTAATTCCATATCGCCAAAAAATCTTGGCATCCCTAATTCCGATAACTCCACTCTTATGTAAATTTTAACTTCAAGAGTAAATTCCTCAGATATTTCGTAAGGAAAGGGGAGTCCTTTTTCGTAACAGTCCGAGGGGAAAATCCCTTCTTCTAACCATTTCCTTCCATCTTCTGAAACAAAACGGGGCACATATATCCGCTTCCCTTTTCTAATTTTGAAGTAACCAAACGAGTTGGCACTATTATTTTCGACTATCAATTTATTTGTCGAGAACTCTACTTTTAGGTTTAAAGTTTTACCACTTTTGTTTATTATATGAGGTCCAAAATTTCCAAAAATTGGGTCAGAAGTTACTGTGCCGCCTGGATTAATTGAAGATAAATTACCGACTGGTGGGAAGAAAATCTTGATATCGGGATGGTAAATATGATACAGTAACCATTTAGCTATCACAGGAATTCCACCTACAACTCCTACAATTGTAAGTATGTCGAATACTCCCATTCCGGTCATGTTTTCATTAGTTTACGGTTAAGGTATATAAATCCATCATCAGCCCTTAAATTCATGACCCAAAAAATTTAGAGAATCTAAGTTTGGCTAGTACCAAGAATCGCCAAACTTATTATACTAAATGATGTATTTCTTGTAATGAAACAAATAAAGACGACACTAAAACTCTTTGTAATCCTTATGATACTTGTCGGTGTTATCTATCCCATTGCAGTAACCGTAATGGCACAGCTATTTTTCCCTAAAGAAGCAGGAGGAAGTCTTATATACGGTTCAGGCGGCAATCTCACAGGTTCGGCCCTCATCGGTCAGCCTTTTTCAGATCCAAAATACTTCTGGTCGCGTCCTTCAGCCACTTCGGGTTTTCCATATAATACCATGGCTTCCGGCGGCTCCAATCTCGGACCTACGAATAAGGTATTGATAGACCAGATTTCCAATAGAACAGAGCTACTGAAATCATCCGGTATCCAGGCTCCGGTACCTTCAGACCTTGTGGAGGCTTCAGCAAGCGGTTTAGACCCACACATCAGTGTGCGCTCCGCGTTAGTCCAGATACCGCGTGTTGCCAGGGCACGCAATCTTTCCGTGGAAGCGGTACGCAAACAAGTGCTTGACCATGTCGAGGACAAGCAATTCGGATTTCTGGGAGAGCAACGTATTAATGTTTTAAAATTAAATCTTGCATTGGATGGTATGAAATAAAATTTCAAAGAATGATATCGAAATAGAACACGGATTGCACAGATGACAAGGATGCCCACGGATTTGGTATCCGTGAAAATCAGTCCAATCCGTGCCATCCGTGTTCGATTCAAACTGAATTCGAAAACCATGGAAATTAAATGACAGATACTGAAGAAAACAGACCCGAACCGGAATCTCTCCTGGAAATTGCCAGGCAGGAAGAAACTGCCAAAAAGCGCGGAAAACTGACGGTCTATTTTGGCGCCGCACCAGGTGTCGGGAAAACCTATTCAATGCTCTCCGATGCCAGAGTGCGAAAAAAGGAAGGAATAGATGTCGTTGTCGGTTACGCTGAAACACACGGCAGGGCAGAGACCGAATCACTCCTTGAGGGTCTGGAAATCATACCCCTCAGAGTTACCGAATATAAAGGTGTCCGGCTTTCGGAGATGGATTTAGATGCTGTTCTGGCGCGGCGGCCCAAAATCGTACTTGTTGACGAATTAGCCCATACGAACGCCCCAAATTCCCGCCACTCCAAGCGTTATCAGGATGTAGAGGAGCTTCTGAATGCGGGAATTGATGTCTATTCAACTCTGAACGTGCAGCATCTTGAAAGTTTAAACGATATAGTCTTTCGTATAACAGGAGTTCGTGTAAGTGAAACAATCCCGGATACTTTTTTCCAGTTAGCTGATGAGATAAAGCTTGTAGACCTTCCTTTTGAGGAGCTGCTCAAAAGACTGAAAGAAGGAAAGGTTTATGCAAAGGATATGGCGGAGAACGCTGTGAAACGTTTCTTCAAGCCAGGGAATTTACTTGCGCTGCGTGAAATGTCGCTGCGGCTTGTAGCAGGTAACGTGGACGAAAAAATGCTTCAGTACATGAGAGCACATGCAATTGCCGGGCCCTGGTCTGCTACCGAGCGTGTCCTTGTAGGGGTATTAGCCAGTCCTTATGCCGAGCAACTGGTTCGCTCAGCTTTTCGCATAGCCTCTGAACTGAACGCGGAATGGATTGCAATCTATGTGGAAACTGCCAAACATGCGCAATTATCCGAAAAAGAACAGGAATGGCTTAAAAATGCCCTGGATCTTGCTGAAAAGCTGGGAGGACATGTCGTCTGGATAAAAGGAGATGATGTCGCCGAAGAGATAGCCCGCTATGCACAGAGCCATAATGTGACAAAGATCGTAATGGGCAAACCCAGGCGTTTTGGATTGTATCCTTCTCTTGCCAGGAAGATAATGGTACGTACCAGAGATATCGATATTTTCCTGTTTGCAGGCAAGAGTGAACAGCCTGTACCTTCGAAAAAAATAGGTATAATCAAACCCTTAAATTACATCATAAGCGCACTCGCTGTTATCCTTGGTTCTTTATTCGGCTTTCTTTTCAGTAAAATCCTTGGTGAGATTAATTTACTATTCTTAATGCTCCTGCCTGTTGTTATCATCGCTATTTTCCTGGGGCGCGGCCCATCTATCTTTGCAGCAATTTTAAGCGTTCTCATTTTTGACTTTTTGTTTATTCCACCGTATTTCACCTTTGCTGTTTCAGACGTAAGATATTTTTTATCTTATCTCATGTTCATTGCATTTGCGTTTGTAATAAGCAATCTTGCGTCCAATCTTCAATATAAGGTGCAGCAGCTCCAACAAAGTGAGTCCAGGACTACAACTTTATATGAATTAAGCCAGAACCTTGTCACCACCCGGAGCATAGAACAGGTCTTACACCTGATGATCCGTCATACAAGACAGATTTTCCCATGCGAGATGGCGATTTTTCTTCCTGAAAACGGGCAGGTTTCAGTAAGGGCCTCTACAGACGGGTTCCAGGTAAACCCGAAGGAACTTGGTATAGCAACCTGGGTCTTGAATAATGGCGAACCTGCAGGCATGGGTACTGATACGCTCCCTGAAGCATGGGCATACTATCTTCCCATGAAAACAACAGAAACCTTAAAAGGTGTTGTGGGATTTCATTTCGATAATCCGAGGCAGGTTCTTACGCCTGAAAATAAGATTGTGTTCGATACCATTGCCAGGCTTGGAGCCCTGGCGATTGAGAGGATTGGCGGGAAAGAATGATATAGTATTTTGTAGTACGGATTATGAAATTTCTAGATTATTAGAATGTGAACCGATTATCCCATTTTTCTGGCAGCGAGCTCAATAGCCTCAAAAAGGCTGTCCCTGGGCATGATGGTGGCAACAGGTATTCGCAGCACTTTTTCAATTGTGGGGCTGACAATTGGTGCGCATACAACTGCTTTTGCACCGTCCCTTTCGGCTTTTATCGCAGCTATGATGGCTTCTTCCATCGAAGTTGCAGAATATTCCCGGATTGTAATAAGGCGGTCTCTTACCTTGAGTTTCTTCTCTGTGATGATATCAAGCACGGGACGGGCTGCTATGACAGCGATGAACCCGGATTTTCCACTTCCTTCCGATTGCTCCTTTCCGTCCAGTTTCCGCAAAACCGATACTATCTGCCTCAGGGTCTTGATATTCGGTTCGCGCTTGCCCGACAATACCTTGTATATGGTGCTTGCCGGGATGCCGGACTTTTCACTGAACTCAGATGCAGTCATTCGAAGTTCTTCTTTTATAATCCTTGAGAATTCTTTGGTAAAAGCTACATCCGAGTCCATTGCCGCTTTTATTATATCGTCAGCAGTCATTGTTTATCACAACTGTATCATCCTAGGAGATAGGGGCGTGGCTGCGCCCCTGTTTTCCAGACAAAATGGTAGAATGGAATCGAGAAATACTTCCGCTGCATGACAGTTTAGCTTCTATCATAAATAGCGGTTAAACTTAGGTGAGTACTTAAGTCTTTCTGTTAAAAAGATAATTTTTGCCTGAATAGATAAATTTTATCCTGAATAGGATAACAAAACTATAGTCATAATACGTTTGTCCATCAACCCACAAAAGAACTAAAAAATCATACAACTGTACACTAATTATCCTTTTTGTGATGAAAATATATCCTGATTAAGACAAAAAGACAATATATCCTTAGCTAAGGATAAATCGTTATTCTAAAAGGAAAGATTTATAATGTATAATAAGGTAGCTCGTTAGAAAACTAGTCCACGATAGTTTTTATGGTGATTTCAGTTTAATAAAGGAGGAAAAATAAATGGTCTTAGACTTAACCATGAGCATGGCTATATTGGCACTCCTTGGAGCGCTTGCTACTATTGCGGGATGCATCGAAGATTTAGAATCCGATGTCGGTTCCCAGAGCAATCCCAACTCCCAGGTGCAATTAGCCCCTCAGATGAATTTACTGCACAGGATATACAACAAAGCGATTTCAGGTGAACCGATTAGCAACGGTCTGTCGGCAGTGACCGGCGGTGTAGTAACAACAGTGCTTTTAAACGCTAAATTTTATCCGTTGACCGCGATAGTAATTGGTGCTTTTATCGCCGCAATTATTTACGGTATTTTTGCAACAACATCATACGCAGGCAGGGTAGCGAGCCAGAGCAGGTTCAAGCAGCCTCTGTACATGGATATCATGAGATACACCACGCCTTCGATTATAGGCCATGATTTCATTGTCTGTTTCTGCCTTGTGGCAATAGCGTATATCCAGAATGTAGTTCTTGGATACCCATTCTCAATCCCGTTCCTTGCTTTGATATGGGGAATTTCAGTAGGTGCAATCGGCTCTTCAGTCGGTGATGTTCACTACGGCGGAGAACGGGAATTCCAGAACCGTGAATTCGGATGCGGTCTTAACACAGCTCTTTCCGGGCGAATCGTAAGGAGAGCCGAATCAGGATTAAGGAACAGCCTTGACAATGTCTGGTTCTGCGCAAAATTCGGAGGCCCGGCAACAGGCATCGCTCTTGGTCTCACAGTGTTCTTCTCAAGCTGGCCAACGACTATCTGGGGCTACACATGGACTGCGATGATTGTAGGCATTATTATACTGGCCGTTATGACAATCATGAACAGGCTGGTAGAAATCCAGGTAAAAAATGCTTACGGCCCATATAAAATAGAGAAAGAGGAAAAGGAGGCTCGAGCATAATGGTATTACTTGCAACGACAACAATTATCGATATCCTTCTAATAGGATTAAGCGGGACACTCATCTGTCTTGCTGTCCATTTTATTCCTGTAGGCGGCGCGCCTGCAGCAATGGCGCAGGCTACAGGGATAGGCACGGGAACTGTGGAACTTGCGGCTGGCTCAGGACTTGTGGGTCTTATAACCTCAAGTTACATGTATGCCTATGAACCTTCGGCTGATGTATATTTAGTGATGGCTGCAGGAGCAATGGGCGCTGCAATAATGCTTGCGAGCACTATGCTTGCAGGCGGTTTAATATACGCATACGGCGTGGCTGTTCCTTTTGCCTCGGCCCAGGTTAAAAAAGACCCGATAACAGGAGAAAGGCAGGACACTTATGTATCCAAGGGAACTCAGGGACAGGGCATCCCGACCATCTGTTTCGTAAGCGGCGTTGTAGGCTCAGCGCTTGGCGGGGCAGGCGGAGGGCTTATATATTTCGTCCTGATGGGGTACTACAGCCCCTTAATAACAACTCACGCTGCAGCAGTGGCAGGCGTATTTACAATGGGTGTTTTCTACGTTAATTCCGTTATCCCGTCCTACGGCGTGGGTGGAACCATAGAAGGAGTCCATGACCCCAAGTTCAAACGTGTAGTGCCAAAAGACGTATTCACAAGCGCTGTTGTGAGTATGCTCTGCGGCATTGTAGCAATATTGATTGCCGGAGGGATGACAGCATGAGCGACATTAAAGAAATATCTCCCGCCCAATTAATGCTGTTCGGAATAATCGGAGGACTGGTTGGAATATACCTGACGCCTATATTTCCACCATATACTTCAATACTGGGAGCGATTGGTGCGATATGCGCTGTTATATGGGGCGCAGAAGCAGTAAGGCGCGTAGCCAAATACGGTCTCGGTACCGGTGTACCATCCATAGGACAGATAGCCATGGGCATGGGTATCATTGCAGCCATGTTCGGTCTTGCAATAGTGAAGGTTCTGACCAAAGACCCGCGTGGGATATACGCAGGCCCCATACTGGCACTGATAACTGCTTCGATTATCGGATTCATAATAGGCTGGTTTGCCCAGAACGTGATAAAAATGAAAATCCCGGTAATGATCAGGTGCATGACTGAAATTGCAGCGTCAGGCGCTTTGATTATCATAGGATTTAGCGCAGCAGTAGCAGGGAATTATGATTTCGTTGGAAGTTTTATTCCCCTGGTCTTTGATAACGGCGTTATCCTTGCAGTTTTCTGGGTCGGGGCGGTTGCAATGCTTCATCCATTCAACGCCTGCCTCGGGCCTGATGAGAAACAAAAACGTCTTCTGTATCTTGCAGGCTCAACCGGAGCGATTACCATGGCATTAATGGGTATAGCTGCAATCATGACTCTTGGAAAAATGGGCGCAGTCACATTGCTTGTCGGAATAATCCTGTGGCTTATCTTCTACAAGAAATTCTGGGATGAAGTCTATAACGATGCTGCGTCAGTACTCGGAACCGGTTTGATTCCGAAAACGGAGGCATAAACATGAGTCACATAAGAGTAGCCCCGGAACTGCACTTGATATTGAACCCTACGACAGGCGTAATCGCGGAAGAGAGGGAAGATGTTGTGGAGTATTCGTTAGATGGCATACAAACACAATTGGGCGAACTGGATAAAATCGTGACTGATATGATGAACCAGCTCGACCCCAAAGCGCCGCTCTTGAACATGTTCCCGGGACGAGAAAACGCTTCATATAATGCCGGAATAATAACCAACGCATACTATGGCGCAGTAATAGGATTCATTGTATCCTTTTTATTGCTTGTCCTTTTGAAGATAGGAGGGATCTAAATGGCAAATAAAGTCAAACCCGCAGCAGGGTGGCCAGTTGTTAAAGGAGAATATGAATCCGGAAATCCTGAGAACCCGGTCGCTGTTACCACATGCGGTTCGCATCTAAAAGGCGCATCCCAGATTGCAGCAGGCGCTGCGATAACAGGGCCGCATAAAACAGAGAACCTCGGTATAGAGAAGATTGTCGCAAATATCATCTCCAACCCGAATATCCGCTTCCTGCTCGTAACGGGTGCGGAAGTCAAGGGACATATATCAGGCGAAGCCATAATTAAGATACACCAGAACGGCATCAAAGATAACAGGATTGTCGGGGCCACTGGAGCTATCCCGTATATTGAAAACCTGCCTGATGATGCCATCAAGAGGTTCCAGGCGCAAATCCAGGTAGTGGAAATGATTGGCACCGAGGATGAGGGCGCGATTGTTGCAAAGGTAAAGGAGCTTGCCGCAAAAGACCCAGGTGCCTTTGCAGGCGAGCCGATGATAATAAAGGTCGGCGAGAAGGAAGAGGCTGCAGAGGTCGGCGGTGTGAAACCCATGTCAGCCGAGATAGCCACAGTACAGGCACGAATTAAGGGAATCCAGGCGCAGACAATTGATATTGGCAACATGAACAAGCTGATGTCGGGCATTTATGCCGGGAAAATAGAAGGCATAATGATTGGTCTTGTGGTAGGATTAACGATTCTTGGGATAGTAATTTTCGGTGGAGGTCCATAAAATGGCAGAGAAAGAATTTGAATATGGTAAAGGTGTACCAATGGTTGTGGCTCCCTCAATGGCCATCATGGAAACGCTGGTGGAAGATATCCGCTACAGGGGTCAGCTGATTGCACGAAACCAGAAACTTGAATCCGGCGTCGGCGCCACAGGTGCAATAGGATTCATAATCGGTTTCGTGATAGTTATGGCGACAGTCCTGGTTCCGGTATTGAGGTTATAATATGGCAGATAAAGTCCCGATAGTAATCGTAGATCCTGAGGACTACAAGAATATTATCCTGAAACTGAACGAGATAGATGAAAAAATCGAGTTCACCAATTCAGAGATTCACCAGAGGTATGGAAAAAAGATCGGAAGAGATATTGGAATCCTGTATGGAATATGCACTGCCCTGATGGTAGTAGTAGTATATTTATTACTTCTGCTTTCGCCTGTGCTTCCAAGATTGCAGTCATTCCTCCAGAGCGTATTATTTAAATGAGGTGCTAAGATGTTCAGATTTGATAAGAAACAAGAAGTGTTTGAATTCGGCAAGATAAAAGTCGGCGGACAGCCTGGAGAATACCCAACAGTACTGGTCAGTACGATGTTTTATTTAAAACATAAGATCGTGACCGATGAAGACAGGGGTGTTTTTGATAAAGCGGCTGCTGAGAAACTGTGGAATACACAGGAAGTAATGGGAGATACAACCGGTCTTCCTTATTTCAACCAACTCGTTGGTGAAACCCCTGAAGCGATTAAGAAATACATCGACTGGTTCGTGGAGATCTGCGATGATATACCGTTCCTTGTTGACTCCTCGGATGGTCATACAAGAGCGGCAGCGGCAAGATACGCTAAAGAGATCGGTGTTGAAAAGCGCGCCATTCACAATTCCATTAACGCAAGCATTGGTGCTGAAGAAATAAAAGCACTAAAAGAGAGCAAGCTTACTTCAGCTATTGTCCTTGCATTCAATGCCACAAACCCGAGCGTTGAAGGCAAGCTTGAAATCCTTGAGAAGGGAGGAACCGGGCAGGCAAAGGGCATGCTTGATGTGGCTAAAGAAGTCGGAATCACAAGACCTCTGGTAGATGTAGCTGCAACGCCTCTCGGGGCAGGAGCGGGCGCAACAATCAGGTCGGTTCTTGCTGTAAAAGGCAAACTCGGACTTCCCGCAGGTGGAGGCTTCCACAACATGGCTTCTGCATGGGACTGGATGAAGAAATACAAGAAATCTGACCCTGATGCAAAGACCGAATCATGGCCGCCAGTGGACATAGGCACAAACCTTGTTGCCCAGATAATGGGCGCAAATTTCCTGCTCTATGGCCCGATAGAAAATGTCAAGAAGGTGTTCCCTGCAGTGGCGATGGTTGATATCATGCTGGGAGAGACTGCAAAAGACCTCGGTCTAAGCGTGCTTGCAGAATCACACCCGATAAAGAAATTGGTGTAAGGATACACCAATTTTTCCTTTTTTCTTTTTAGTAACCTTTTGAAACCGTGCTGCTGGTTACTTTGTCATAAATTATTGGGGTAAATGTTTTGGAGAAATCAGACGATTGTTTCCGTACTCTAAGGACAGTAGGCACGGTCTTGGCTATAACCCCGATTATTGCTACCCTGCCGAAATTTTTAGTGACTTTGATAACTGGCGAAACTTTTCAATTGAGTCAGGAATATGGAGATGTTTCAGGTCTTTTAATAACTGCCGGGTTCATCCTAATTGTTTACGGGTCCGTGGAAAAATTTAAAGAGGGATACCAGGAATCGCTTGCAGAGGAACGTGATAAATAAAGTATTAGTTTAAGCAAGAAGATTTATACAAGAAAAAATAGTTAAGCGATAATCCTAAAAAAAGTTTAGTTGGTGCACATGGAAATAGTCTCAATTATACTCATTGTCATTGGTCTTATCCTGTTCGAGACCATTAGCAGCATCGATAATGCTGTGATAAATGCCGAAGTGCTTTCCACGATGTCCATGAGAGCAAGACGGTGGTTTTTATTCTATGGATTGCTTTTTGCAGTTTTTGTTATAAGAGGAACGCTCCCCTGGCTGATCGTATGGGCAACCAACCCGTCACTTGGACCGGTTGGCGCATTGACTGCTACGTTCAGTGAAGATCCCAAGATAAAAGAGATGATTGAAGGTTCTGCGCCATTTTTGCTTGTCGGGGGAGGGATTTTCCTTATTTTCCTGTTTTTCCACTGGCTGTTCATCGAAGCGAAAAATTATGGACTGCGCGGAGAGAGATTTTTCCACCAGCACGGCGTATGGTTCTTCGCGATTGTCTCTATAATCCTGACGGTCATCGTCTGGTTTGCCCTAAAACATAATCCTTTTATGGCATTGGGGGCAGTGGTCGGGTCAACGGCTTTTTTCATAACCCACGGATTCAAGCAGAATGCTGAGATACATGAAAAAGAACTTATTGGGGGCACGAACATGAGCGACTGGAGCAAAATCCTTTATCTTGAGGTCATCGACGCTACATTCTCGCTGGACGGCGTGGTGGGAGCGTTTGCATTTACGCTGTCTGTGCCACTGATACTGATTGGCAATGGCATCGGAGCTTTTGTAGTAAGACAACTAACTGTAAGCAATATCGACAGAATCAAGAGATACATTTACCTTAAAAACGGGGCAATGTATTCTATATTTTTCCTTGGCATAACGATGGTTCTTAAAAGTTTCGGGGTCGCTATACAGGAATGGGTATCGCCTGTAATAACAATAGGTGTAATCGGGTATTTCTTTTATAAATCCAGACAGTGTTTATAAATCCTAATGAGGATATAGGATTGTTGGAATATGAAAGCCATCCTATTCGACCCATTTTCAGGCGCTTCAGGCGATATGATTACTGCAGGTCTTATTGACCTCGGGGCTGATTCCCAAAAGGTCAAGGAAGCAATGGAATCAGCCGCGCATGTCGAGGTTGAATTTTCAAGAACCGCTAAAAAAGGTATCTCTGCACAGTTGGTCAATGTGGTCACGAAAAAGGAAGGGAGCATGACATTCGGGGAAATCTTTGAGCGCATCAACTCACTTGACCTTTATCCGGAGATAATAAAAGATGCGATTTCGGTATTTAACATCCTCGGGAAAGCAGAATCAAAAATTCACGGAACAACTCTTGAAAAACTTCACTTCCATGAACTCGGGCAGGAGGATGCGATTGCTGATATTGTAGGGGCATGTACGGCTTTTCATGACCTCTGTTTAAAAAAATACAGGATATACTGTACGCCAATCTCGGTGGGAATGGGATTCATTGAGTTCTCGCACGGAAAATTCCCTATACCTGCCCCAGCTGCGCTTGAAATCCTGAAAGAATTTTCCCTGATTTGGCAGCAAGGTCCTGTCGAAGGGGAGTTGCTCACACCCACTGGAGCTGCATTACTTGCACATTTTGTCAATGAAATAGGAACATGCCCTCCCATGAAAACAGAATGCACAGGTTATGGAGCGGGAAGCAGAGACCTATTTATTCCCAATGTCCTTCGAATCATCGCAGGAGAAGTAGACGATGCGCTTATCTCAGACAGAATTGAGATGCTTGAGACCAATGTTGATGACGTCACTGCCCAGGTGCTGGGCAATCTAATCGATGAATTATTAATCGCAGGCGCCAAAGACGTATCCATAATCCCGGCTACAATGAAAAAAGGACGAAGCGGCCAGATTATCCAGGTTATTGCAAAACCTGAGGATTCCGGAAAGCTTGCAAGGAAAATAATTGAGGAAACCGGTTCCCTCGGTGTCAGGATAATCCCGATAAAACACAGGTTGATAGCCCGGAGGGAGATGGGGGAAGTGAATATAACAATTAACAGCCAAGTGTTTCCTATAGCAGTTAAAATTGCAAGGGATATGCGGGGGGTTCTGCTGAACATATCAGCTGAATTTGAGGATTGTAAAAAAATTGCCCAAGAATCCGGTATTCCTGTAAGGGATGTTATTAGGATTGCCGAAGAGAAGGCACGGCAGGTTTTTTCCTGAGCGCGCGTTTGATATCCATCCTGTATGTCCAATCGTTTCTAACGTATTTATCGAGTAATTGATTTGCCAAATCTATTTCACTCAACGTCAATATACTGTCTTCAGTGAATATATCAAGCGCTTTTTCAAAACCCTGCCTCAATATCTTTTTAACTTTTTCAATATCAGTAGTGCCCATTTCCTTCAGGGTTATCATCCCTTCCCTTGCAGATGGTACAGGTCGAAGGTTCTTTGTAGGGTTTTTCAATACTTTATCCATCAGTTCAAAATCAAAATCCATTAACAAGCTGCCATTTATCAGCACTGCGCCATCAATGCGCCCCTGCGCATTCCCGGAAATCTTCTTACCATTTGAATAGACTGCAATGCGCGCCGGTTCAATTTCACCGCCTTCACCAAGAGTTTCAAGAGCAATAACCACGCCGGTCAGGACTTTTGTATATGCAGATTGAATGTCTCTGGGAATCACGCCACCCTCCCGTCCGATTACGGAATAAAGTACCTGGTTCTCATCACAGAAACCGCACCCGCCTCCGAGTATCCTGCGTACTATCCCTATGTTTCTTCGATTGCAGACGTCAGCATGAATCTCATCTTCTACGCATTGATGATACCCAAGATACACCACAGGCGACCGGACGCGCCAGAAAAGGATAGTTTCAGGCGAAGAACCTGAGCCTACCTGCCTTGCTATGGATTCAAAAAGCGCCGCGCTATAGAAGCCGTCAATCATTTCGAGGTCAATGAAACGCCACTTCATTCAATTTTTCCTTCCTGATATTATGAAAAAGCCATTCCCTCTGGTTAACCACTTTAATTCGGATAAAAAAGTCTGAAGCTTTCCTGTCCTGGTATGCGGATGCGAACCAATATACCTAATATTATTTTTATTGAACCAGCCAATTACCTCCCCGACTGAATGATAACTTTCATAGGGGTTGGCGTACTTATCTGCAACATAAGCCTGCTCATGTTTATTCTTAAATTTTCCCCCGTATATCGAGCTTTCAACAAACGACATTCGCTTCTGGATATCCTCACCTGCGTTCAATCTAATCCACTTCCTTCTTACCCTGTGGATGAATCTGCCATATCGATTATATAATCCCAGGGTAATAGTCCCGCCTGGTTTACAAAGTCCTGCAAGCACACGAAAACGCATATACGGATCGCTGGTGTGATGCAGCACCCCGAGACAGAATATGTGGTCAAACTTTTTTTCGGTAATAAATTCTGCGATATCATACCTGTTAAAATCAACCTTCAATTTGAATTTTTCTGCAAGTCTTCTTCCAGCCGCAAGCGAGGAACTGCTGAGGTCAAGTGCTGTCACGCTGGCGCCGTAATATGAAAAATAACATGACTTTTCGCCTGTGCCGCAGCCCGCGTCAAGGACTTCTTTTCCGCAAAGTGAGAGGGACTCCAATTCCGCGGTGGAAAGGATTTTTGACATGACGTTGGCATGGAGTTTACTTACAAGGTCTCGTTCATTGCGGATTGGAAGAGAGGGGTATGGATATCTTTCATACAGAATGTTAACAGAACGGGCAATTTCGTCCATCGACTCAATGTTGGAGAGAGATGATTTATAGGTTTGTTTTATGAAAATTAGTTTGGACTGTGACTGAAAACTTCAAAAAAAAAGAAAATGTGAAGGGATTGCTCCCTTCGAATTTATTTATTTACTTTCTCTGTCTCAGCACAAGGAACGCTACTGCAAGCAAGCCTGCGATTGCTAATCCTGCCTCAAAGCCCGGCTCTTTTGCCGTTGCGGTTGGGGCTGGAGTTGCTGTTCCGGTTTCTACTGCTGTTCCGGTTGCTACTGCTGTTCCGGTTGCTACTGCTGTTCCGGTTGCATTTGTTACTGCTGTTGTGGTTACTGTCGCTGTGCCTGTTGCTGTGCCTGTAGTTGTTGGTCCTACGCCTACCTGGTAATCTACCACTGGGTAGAATCTCAGGGCGGTGTCATTATCTGCTACTCTGAAATTCATTTCGCCAGCGAGGTTGACAGTTGAATCTGTCGACAGACTTACCGAGCTCTCATCGTTCCAGAGCTGGATTATATGCGAGCTTGATCCATCATCTATTACCTTGAATACGCCGTAGGTATCCGATGTCTTGACTTCGGTAACGCTTGTCGAGATTGCCCAGGTATATCTGAGCTGTACCATATCGCTCGTTGCACCTGCGAACACACTGTCCACATAGGTT
>CABMII010000004.1 GCA_902386255.1 uncultured archaeon | reverse complement strand
TCTACGTGACTGGGGAATTATCCTGAATCAATTGAGAGTGTATTTCGGTGAACGAATGGATGTGTATATATAAAAGGGAAAGTAAATGATTATAGGAAGTTTCAGCAAATTATGTTACACTCCCGAAGGAGTAGGGATTGAATGACTATTTATTTAATTTTTTAATTTCTTTTTTACCTGTTATACATAAATAATTCTCTGAACTCACCACATTTCTCCCCGTTTTTTTCTCAAGTTCATGCCTTGCATTTCCTGCAATCTTCCCACCTTCTTTTGAGGAGTCAAGGCATTCCTCAAATCCTTTGGAGTTTCTGGATTTGGTGATTTCTGTCGTGGATTTTTCACCAAGCATTGAAAAGATCAATTCCAGGTCAGTCATGTGGTCTCTCAGGTTCTGGTTTTTATTTAAAGGGTCTAAACGCTTTATTTTCCTGTGTTCTTTTATCGACTTTCCGAAGGTCGCTTTAGAAATCTCGTTTGTGAGGATTGCATAATCTCTCATTTCTTCAAGTCCCCTTGTTTTCCATTCGTCTGTAAGCTCCTGTCTGATTGCTATACCACGGAGTCTCTTGTCAATCCAATCCTTCGGATAGCCTTTGAGTTCATAATACTCCTTAACCCTGTCCTGCGCAAGTTCCGGGTTTTCTATCTCCTGTACTCTTTCGTATCCTACTTTTGCGAGCCATCTTTTGAAGGGTTCTGCTTTTGGGGAGGGGATGGACTGGATTAGTCTGAACATTGATTCGGTGTTAGCACAATCGGTTTCATATTTCTTACCATCAGCCGATTCTACTTTCAGTTGTCCGATTTTATCGGACAACTCAAATCCTTCCTCAATAAGGTTTTTTTTCAAATCAGACCAGTATTTTCTTGGTCTCCCGCTGTCTGTAATGGCTTGTATGACATCAATAACCGAGAAAAACCACTGTTCATTGTGCCATATTCTTCTTATATTAATTCCCTCGAAAACTACCAGCGCTTCTTTTGAATCCATGTTATTTCCCCTTGTTAAAGTTCATGGATAGTAAAGAGGGCGTCATGGTTAAAAAGCGTTAGGAGAGCGGGGTGAAAGTGATTTTTTGTAAAGATTATCATGTGTGTTTATGGATGGGAATATCACGGTTCATTGGCCCCCTGCACCCACCATCTATAACCTTCTCAAGCCCACTTTCACTCGCGTGGCCGGCGGACGGTGCGGCTGCACGGGGTTTGCAGAAGCGCCATAGATTTATAATTTTGATAATATATTCCTACAGTTTGCGTTCTTTGCGCCTTTGCGGTGACTTATTTGGAGCAACTACCCGAACTTCACTATAGGGCATGACCTGGTGCATTTCCCGCATCGGGTGCATTTCCCGCTGATTCTTGCAGTGCCGTTAACGCTTATCGCCCTCGCCGCACACTTGCCAACGCACACCCCGCATCCCGTACACGACAGCGCGCGCCGGATGGTCTTTTCTGCAAGCCCGATTAACTGCTTTGCCTCATCCTCATTGCCGCCCCTTGCCACTACCGCGCCGCTGGCATAAACATGGACATTGTTTTCCCCGCGCTGTGCAATAATTACGCCGTCGATCGAATTCGTGTCCCCGAGCATCCCCAGAAAGCCTGTCTCTTCAATCAGGGAAAGATTCAATGGCGTCCCGAAACTGCCTTCGGCTGTGATACCTCCTGCTTTGCAGGGGCGGTATCCCACGGTCATAGTAAAATTGACAGGTTTTTTCTCGCATATAGGAACAAGGTTTATGCTCTTCTTTTCTGCAATCATCCTTATCGACTTAGGAAGAACCTGCCAGCGCCAGAAGCCGTATGTCACCCATTCCTGCGGCAATCCGTTCCGCTCGGCGTATTCCCTGAGATATTTTTCAAGCTTTTCACTCAATTCGGGATGAATTTCTGCTAGCCGCGAGAAATCAGCCATGCTCGCCGAGGGGCAAAGCCAGCACCCGATCCTGTCGAATCCCTGCTCGTACAGGGGATTGTATTTTGCTTTTTTCCAGAAAAGGTATAACCAGACATGAAGCGCAGTCCAGTTCTGAATTGGAGTAGCAGCTATCTGGTTTCCTACTGAGGGGTTCTTCCAGATATGCTCGCTGTTAGCCCTTATTTCGCTCTCATACTTCCGCTGCCCCACAAAAGTCAGGCACTCGTTCTCGTAATTGTTCTCGATGACCTGCGTTATCGCGCCGAGCTTGCAGACTTTGCAGCACCATCTGGCTTCCACCGTTGGCGGCCCGAAATTATCGATGGACTGCCAGAATGAATCACCCGATGAATGAATCTTCAAAGGTAAATTAAGCTCCTCTGCTGTCTGTTTTACATTATCCACGGTCTCTTTGAACTCAAGTCCGGTATCTGCAAAAAGAATATCAAACTCCGCCACGGCATCGCGCACAAGAAGCAGCGTGGTAAGGCTGTCTTTCCCGCCCGAATATGAAACAGTTACCGGTCTTCCTGTGGTTTCAGCCACGTTTTTTATGAAACTGTGCGCCTTTTCCTCCATTTTTTTCAATATGTGCATGTTCGCCTGCACAGCGTCATCCCATGTCTTTTTTTGCTCCGGGCGCGAGCGCTCCAAGGCTAGCGGTTTCCCGTTCCACCGCGTTTTTACAGCCATGCCTTTCTCATGCGTGAGCATCCGCTCTGCGCTCATCCTAGCCCTGCCGGTTGCGATTACCCCTTTTTCCGGCGTAAGTATAATGACCTCGTCATCCTCAACAATACCGGCGCTGGCATCGTTCACCCCGGGCGCGAGCACGGATGCGCCTTTTATGATAAAATCCACGGCGCCTTTATCGACGAGTATCCATTTCCTGCCTTCGGCCAGCAGCCTTGCCCCTTCAAGCCTCGGGATGAACACCCATCCCATCTTTTCAAGCTCAAAGCGAATCGAACCCATCAAAGCGCCGTCGAATATCACTTCGTCCATCCTATCCTCGTAGGGCGCTTTGTTCAGTACCACGAGCCTGCCCTCTGGGATGAGTTTTAAGCCGAACTGCTTTTCTGTCGTTTTGTTGATGAGGCCGATGTCGTACTGGAAAGCCGGCCTGATGTCGCCCGGCGGGGTTATGTCGATTTTTTTGGTGGCGGCTCCGCAGGCGCAGGTTTTCCCGAGTACGGGGAGGTTGCAGGATGGACACCAGTATAACAGGAGTTCGCCGAGGTAATAGGGCATGTTTCTTCAGTTAAGGTGAAGGGGGTATTTATATGGTGATGTTGGAGAGTAATCACCGCAAAGTCAGCTATGAACTACGGTTCATAGATAACAATGAAAAAACTAATCATTGTTAAATTGTCTTATTAGTTCAATGGTATGAGCAGAGAAAACCAATTGCGCCTTGGGTTTTCAAACCTGTCGCAAAGCCTGGTTTTTTTTCTTGCGAAATTCGAATCCCTGTTCATACCAGATTCCTCAAAAGAGGTGTTAAATAGAGTTGAAAAGGCTTGCTGCATATACCTGGCATGGTATCTTTTCCTAGGCTGCATGGAAAAACCTTTAAATACCCCTATACAGATTATATAGTGCTAATTTTCTCATTTTTAGTGATGAGTTATTTAAGAGGTATTTAAAATGGATAACATGGAATACAAAGGAACCACCACAATAGGGTTAGTATGCGATAAAGGTGTAGTTTTGGCTACAGAGAGAAGAGCGACAATGGGACACTTTATTGCAAGTAAAGATGCAAAAAAAGTCTACCAGATAGATGACCTTGTAGCAATGACCACAGCCGGCTCGGTAGGAGATGCACAAAGACTCGTAAAATGGATGCAGGTGGAATCAAAACTTTATAAAATGCGCAGGGAAGAACCAATGACCGTGAAAGGAATAGTAAGCCTGCTTGCAAATATCTTAAGCGGCAATAGATATTTCCCTTATTACGTACAGCTTCTTGTCGGCGGGGTTGACAAAAACGGGCCGGGCATTTATTCACTTGACGCAGTAGGCGGAATAATCGAAGAGAAAAAGGCAGTGTCAACAGGCTCGGGTTCGCCCATGGCTTACGGAGTGCTTGAAGACAGATATACAGAAAATATGCCGATCGATGAAGGGGTCGAACTTGCAGTACGAGCATTACACAATGCCATGAAGCGTGATTCTGCATCCGGTGATGGTATCAATGTAGTAAAAATCACTGCCGAGGGGTATTTTGAAGTGGAAGACGCCGAAATTAAGAAATTGCGTGATACCTTTACATAATTTTTTTATTTATTTTTTTGTATCCTGGAAGGAAAACAACGATGACAGTTGAAGAAGTATTAACCGATTTAAAACAGAAAATAAGGGGACACCTCCCCAAAGATATAACCATATCCGATGTGGATTTTGAAGGACCTGAGCTTGTCATATATACCGAAGAGCCCAGGAAATTCGCGGATAACGGTGACCTTATTAAGAGCCTTGCAAAGGAATTGAGAAAGCGACTTGTGGTCAGGCCTGACCCGAAAGTCCTTGCCCAGCCTGAAGAAGCGATTACCGCAATTTCAAAAATCGTTCCGGCCGAATCCGGAATATCGAATCATTTTTTTGATGTTGATACGGGAGAGGTAATAATCGAAGCCGAGAAACCCGGCCTCGTCATAGGCAGGCATGGGGAAACACTGCGGGAAATTACAAAAGATATAGGATGGACGCCAAAAGTGGTGCGCACGCCTCCCATGAAATCAACTACGGTGAACAATATCCGCCAGTTCATGCGCGCCAATAAGGAAGAAAGAAAGGCGCTTCTTAAAACCATAGGCAGAAAGATTCACCGCGGTGTCTCGTCCAAAGACAAATGGGTGAGAATGACCACCCTGGGCGCATGCCGCGAAGTAGGACGAAGCTGCTTTTTACTGTCAACCCCTGAAACCAGGATATTGATAGACTGCGGCGTTAATGTCAGCGGGGAAGATAACGGGACGCCGTACCTTTACGTGCCTGAAGTTCATCCGATAAGCCAGATAGATGCCGTAATACTGACGCATGCGCACCTTGACCACATAGGACTTGTGCCTTTGCTGTATAAATACGGTTTCGAAGGGCCTGTTTATTGCACTCCGCCCACACGCGACCTGATGGCATTGCTGCAACTGGACTATATCGATGTGGCTGCCCGTGAAGGAAGGAAAATCCCCTACGAATCAGCCATGATACGTGAAGTCCTGAAACATACCATCACGCTGAACTACGGCGATGTTACTGATATCGGTCCTGATATGAAACTCACATTCCATAACGCAGGCCATATACTGGGTTCGTCTATAGCGCATTTCCACGTAGGCGACGGTCTGTACAATATTGCCTTTACAGGGGATTTCAAATATGAAAAAACGCGCCTGTTTGACCCGGCGATTAATGACTACCCGCGCGTTGAAACGGTTGTAATGGAAGCTACTTACGGCGGGTCAAGGGATATGCAGCCATCAAGGAAGGATGCAGAAAGGCATCTGCAGGAAATAGCGAAAGAGACCCTTGAAAACGGTGGAAATCTCCTTGTCCCGACATTTGCCGTAGGAAGAAGCCAGGAAGTCATGATTGTGCTGGAAGAAGCCATACGCAAGGGATTCATCGGAGATGTCCCTGTCTATCTTGACGGCATGATATACGAAGCCACCGCAATTCATACAACACATCCCGAATACCTGAATAATGAACTCAGGAACCAGATTTTCCATAAGGGCATGAACCCTTTCCTTGCAAAATGCTTCATTCAGGTGGATTCAAAAGAAAAACGCCAGAAAATCATAGATGACCGTGAACCCTGTATTGTTCTTGCAACTTCAGGCATGATGAACGGTGGGCCTGTCATGGAATACTTAAAAGCATTCGGGCCTGAAGAAAAGAACACGCTGGTTTTCGTAGGATACCAGGCTGAAGGCACACTTGGCAGGCGCATCCAGAAAGGCTGGAAGGAAATACCCATGCACGCTGGCGGAGGGAAGACAGAAACGGTAAAGATCAATATGCATATTGATACAGTTGATGGATTCTCAGGTCATTCGGACAGGATGCAGCTTATGGAATTTGTCAGGAAAATGAGGCCCAGGCCTGAACATATCATAACCCAGCACGGCGATGAGAAGAACTGCATGGACCTGGCAAGCTCGATATACAGGAAGTTCAAGATAGAGACGCGGGCGCCGATGAACCTTGAAACGATAAGGCTGGCTTAAGACCCAAAGTGCTCATACCCCAGCGCTTTCAGTTCTTCGACTCTCCCATCTCCCCTTTCAATAAAAAATTCCTCATCAACAACTTCCCCGATAACAGTCAGAGGGCAGGTTTTTCTTGCCTTCTCAATCTTATCCGGCGCCACTGTGACCAAAAGCTCAAAATCCCCGCCTGTATAAACAACCGCTTTTAGCAGTTCCCCGCCTTTCAATAATTTCTTGACAGCGGGCAGCACTGGCAGCCTGCTTTCGTATATTTTAAACCCCGTGCCACTTGCTTTGCCAATGTCATGAAGTGAAAGGGCAAGTCCGTCGCTTATATCCATCATAGAGGTAACTGCCCTGCTTTCCGCAAGCGCCATGCCTTCATTTATTCTCGGAAAAGGTTCGAACAGTGCCTTCAAAACCTCCAGGCTGACCGGGATTTCCTTGTCCAAAGCGATGAGTGCTGCGCCTGCCGTGCCAATATTACCCGTCACGCACACGATGTCTCCGGCTTTTGCCCCGCTTCTGCGAATGAGCAGTTCCTTTCTGACGAGCCCGAACGCAGTTCCTACCATTGTTAGTTCATCATGGGAATCCGTATCTCCTCCTATTATCTGCGTCCCGAACTTTCCGGCGCACTCATCCATGCCCCTGACGATTTCCTCGATAAAACCAACTTCGGTATCAGGCGGAATTCCCATTGCCATTACAACGCCAAGAGGCCGGGCGCCTTTCGAGGCAAGGTCGCTCAGGTTTACCGCAACCGACATCCATCCTATCTGCCACCCGGTCATCCGGATAGGGAAATCAGTCTTGCGGTGAAGCATATCGGTGGTGATAAGAAGGTAATCATCTCCTTCAATTTCAAGTACCGCACAATCATCTTCGCCAGCCCCCAGGATTGTGTTTTCCCCCTGTCTTGCAAGTAATTTCGCTATGCGCGCTATCAATTCCCGCTCGGTAAGTTCGCTGGCTTTCATTCAATGATAATTCACTTCAATCATTATTGAACTTTTCTTTTATTCCTGCACCATGTTTATAAAGAATAAGTGCTCAGTAAATCGTTAATGAACACAGTACCCGGCGACGAGGAAATGCCAATCGTGGAGCATATCAATGAATTACGCAGGAGAATGATGGCGGTTGCGATTCCGGTTATAATAATTGCATCAATATCATATTTTTTCTCAGGCGAACTGCTCCAGTTGATATGGAACCAAGCAGTCCATGTGCCCATGACCATTTATGCCCCTATGGATCTGATTATCACAAGATTGACGCTCTCCCTTGTATGCGCCCTGTTCATCGGGATACCGCTTATGGTTTATGAGGTCTTTATGTTTATCGGGAAAGGGCTTTACCCGAACGAAAAAATGTTTTTTATCAAGATTGTGCCTTTTTCTTTTATCCTGTTCACTGCCGGGGCTTTGCTTGCTTATTTTGTGGCGATACCGCTGATATTCAAATACACGATAATGTACTCAATCGACGTGGCAGCCCCGCAGATTTCCGTGATAAATACGATTAACACAATACTGACGCTGGTCCTCGGTTTCGGACTCGTTTTCCAGTTCCCGCTCCTTATGGTTTTTGCCATCAAGATGGGCATTTTGAAATATGAGTTTATCAGGGGAAAACGTATAGCAGTATACGGCATCCTTCTGGCATTTGCATTATTCGTTTCACCTGACCCTTCAGCAATCTCAGAACTGATTGTGGCTGCGGCGCTTGTTGTATTATTTGAATTCAGCCTTATAATAGCTAAATATTTATGACATAATAATATCAGGGATTCGTATATTTCCAGCTGAAATGATGCTTTGTTACTAAGATCAAACTTAAAAATGAAATAAATTGTTAATTTTTAATTAAATGCCAGGCGGAACAATTCAATAATCGGAAAGTGTAGATAATTTTATTTTACAGTTTTTCATCATTATGATAATATTGATAATTAAATCTTTCCAAAAGAAATAAAGGGGCAGAATAAAGAGAATGTTATATTGAAAAACAAAATCATGTCTGTTTATAAAATTCCTTTTTCTCTAAAATACGCAAACCTTATGAATGTATAAAAACCATTATGGTAAAACGTGATAGCAAAAACCATTGCAGGATTGAAAGTTGGAGACGCTCATCCTGTAAGAGTAATGGGTGTAATAAATCTAAGCAGCGAGTCTTTTTATAAGGGTTCTGTCGTTCTTCCGGATTCTGTTCTTGACGCAGCCCAAAAGATGATAAACGAGGGGGCTGATTTTATTGATGTGGGCGCCCGTTCCACATGGCCGCTTGCTCATAAAATCTCAAAGGAAGAAGAACGGTCAAGGCTTATCCCGGCAATTAAAGAATTGCAGGATATTACGGTTCCAATATCCGTGGATACAATGTTTTCGGATATAGCCGGGGAAGCGCTTGAAGCTGGTGCAGAAATTATCAATGATGTCAGCGGTTTAACAGCAGATCCGGGAATGATTGAAGTTGCAAAAAATCACAATTGCCCTGTGATATTGATGGCTAGCAATAAAGTCCCCGGTGACCCGGTTGGCATGGATGCCGTGATGGATTCACTTGTCAGGATAATATCCGAAGCCGAAAGCGATGGAATAGGCCCGGATAACATTATCATAGACCCGGCTATCGGAAAGTGGACGCTGGAGAAGCTCCCGATGTACGATTATGAGACAATAGACACTATCCAGCGGCTTCGTATTTTTGAAAAACCAATACTTGCCGCAATATCCAGGAAGTCCTTCATAGGTGAAACACTAAATAAGCCTGCAAATGAAAGGTTATACGGGAGCCTTGCAGCCACGGCGATTGCGGTAAGAAACGGCGCGCATATCATCAGGACACACGATGTAGCGCCTACAGTGGATGCTGTCAGGGTTGCGGAGAGGGTAAGGGCAAGAGTCCCGGCGGTTAAATCTGGCAGTTATGAGGCCGAATTGCTTGAGATAATAAACAGGGATGACTGTGCAAGAGCAATGCGTTCAATCGGAGCGACCGGGGCAGGAAGCCTTGTCATGAAGAATAAAACGGTTTTGTATAATATCATGCTGAAGAATATAACCGCAACAGAAGCATTGATTATAAAACAGGAAATGCTTGCAAGGGGAGGGGATGCGGCTCTTCCGCGTGAGGCCGTTTCCCATGAAATTGATAAAGTAAATATAGTCATAACAGGAACACGGCTCCAGATCGAGAGGCTCATTAATAAAATAAAACACCAGGTAAGAGAATTGCCTTTGATCGCTGAAATGCTCAATGAACTGATAAACAAGAAAAACGATGCTGTTTTTGGATATTCAAGATAAGAATGATAATTTCAAGCCAAAAAGAATTTAAAGAAATCCTGAGGGCGCTTAAGGAAAAAAATATTTTCATAATCGGGTGCGGGAAATGCGCAACAAAGCTTCATGTAGGCGGCGAACCCGAAGTGCTGGAAATGCGAAAAAAGCTTACTAAGGCCGGGAAAAACATTGTCGGATGGACGGTATTGAGTTCTGCCTGCAATATAAGTTCGTGGGACGATGTACTTGCCCAAAATCCGGGCATTGGAAAGTCCGATGCGCTGCTGGTTATGTCATGCGGGGGCGGGGTATCAGTGATTTCAAGCCTTTCTGAAAGGCAGGTTTATCCTGCACTTGATACGGAATCCCTCGGCGGGATGCGCCTTGAAGATACGATGAAAGAACTGTGCCGTATGTGCGGTGAATGTACGGTCTGGGAATTCGGGGGAATATGCCCTGTTTCGCAGTGTCCCAAGGGGCTTTTGAACGGGCCGTGCGGCGGCGCCATGGAAGGAAAATGCGAAGTTGATGAACGCACTTGTGCCTGGGATGAAATATACGAACGCCAAAAATCACTCGGGAAGCTTGGGAATCTTGTGATTGTCCATGAACCCCGCGATCACTCAAGAAATAAGCGGGGGTTGAAGGTTTGAGCTTCGAATCAAAGCTGGATGAGGGTAAATTCGTGGTTACAGCCGAGATAAGCCCGCCAAAAGGAACCGATACTTCCGGATTGCTAAAAGATGCAAGCATAATAAATGGCTTTGCTGATGCAATCAATATCACCGATAACCAGCGGGCGGTTATGCGGATGAGCCCTGTTGCGGCGTGCAGCATCCTTGAAAGCAAAGGGTATGAAACGATTATGCACGTGACATGCAGGGACAGGAACAGGATTGCGCTCCAGTCGGAACTTCTCGGGGCGTATGCGCTGGGAATAAAAAATATTCTCGTAATGTCAGGCGACCATCCCGTGAAAGGCGACCATCAAGGCGCCAAACCTGTGTACGATCTGGATTCGGTGCAGCTTCTTGGTCTTATCCAAAAGCTAAACTCTGGTTTTGATTTTTCAGGCAACAGGCTGGATGGCAAAACGAATTTCTGCATCGGAGCTGTGACAAATATTGAACTGAACGAGATAGCACTTATGAAACTTGAGAAAAAAATAAGCCAGGGTGTGCGTTTTATCCAGACGCAGGCTGTTTTTGACATAGAAAAATTTTCAGGCTTTCTTGATAGGATAAAGGATAGTGGCATAAGCCGAAGCCGGATTATAGCAGGTATAATCCCGCTGAAATCCGAAAAAAACGCCAGGTTTCTTAATAAAAACATTGCAGGCATCAAAGTCCCGGAAATTGTAATTGACCAATTGAAAAATGCCAGTAACCCGGAAACCAGAGGAATGGAAATAGCTGCAAGATTAATAAAAGAATTACACGGCATGTGCGGCGGCGTTCATATAATGCCAATCGGGAACCATGAAAAAACAAAAGATATTCTTGAAATGGCAGGCATAATATGAAAACGCAGGTGGAACAGGCGCAAGAGGGTACAATAACCGAACAGATGATGTCGGTTGCTAAGCTTGAGAATATCGATATCGAGGTTCTGCGCAAGTGCGTTGGAAACGGAAGTATCGTTATCATGAGCCGTGGAGATTGCTCGGTCGGCATAGGTAAAGGTCTTGCAACAAAAGTGAATGTCAATATCGGGACATCATCTTTAAAAATAAATCCTGATGAAGAAGTAAAAAAAGCAAAGCTCGCGGAAAAATGCGGCGCAGATACCATAACCGACCTTTCCATGGGCGGGAATATTTCAGAGATACGCCGGGAAATATTTGAAAATACGAGGCTTCCCATAACCACTGTCCCTATCTACCAGACTGCTACCGAAATAGGTCTTGAAAACATGATAACCGGGGATATTATCCGGAATATAAAGCAGCAGGCAGAGGAAGGAGTGAGTTCTTTTGTGCTCCACTGCATAGATAATAAAACTCTTGACGCTTTGAAAAAAAGGAAAAGGATAATGGGCGTGGTATCCAAAGGTGGGTCGATTACCTGCGCATATATGATGATAAACAAATGTGAAAACCCATTCGTCGAAAATTTCGAGGATATTTTAAAAATCCTGAAAAAACATGACATTGTGCTTTCACTCGGAAATACAATGCGAAGCGGATGCATACACGATATGCGGGATAAGGCGCAGCTTAGCGAAATTAGACAGAACGTGGAACTTGCAAGAAGTGCGAACGTGGCTGGAGTGCAGGTGATTATCGAAGGCATGGGAGGGCATGTGCGCGCGGACAGGATTGCCGAGCATGTGAGGTTCCATAAACGCCAGTCTGATTTCCCGCTTTTTGTGGCAGGACCCCTCCCCACAGACATTGCAGTTGGATACGACCATATAGCAGGAGCCGTGGGAGCGAGCATGGCAAGCGGCGCCGGGGCGGATTACCTGTGCTACATTACGCCATCCGAACACCTCGGGCTTCCAGGCCCGGAACAGGTAAGGGAAGGGCTTATCGCCTTCAAGATAGCGGCGCATATTGGCGATTCGATAAAATACGGATTGGATGAGAAGGATAAAAACCTTGCAAGAAAAAGGGCAAACCTTGATTGGGAAGGGCAGATGAACTATGCCATCGACAGCGAGAGGGCAAGGTCGTTAGCGCCGTCTGAGGGGCCGTGCACCATGTGCGGGGATTTCTGCGCCATAAAAATAATGAAGGAGTTTGGAACATGCAATTATTCGGAATAAAAACACTGCTCATAAAACCGGGCGATGATATTGTTTCTGTCCTCGTTGAGTCCATGAAAGCAGGCGGCATTACACCGCAAAATAACGACATATTCGTCTTTGCCGAATCGGCTGTGGCAAGCGCTGAAGGTAGGGTCATAGACCTTGAAAGCGTGGTTCCGTCTGAAAAAGCGATTGAACTCTCAAAGCTGTACGAAAATGACCCGCGAAAAATGGAACTTATTATCAGGGAATCAGATGAGATATTGGGAGGGATACCCGGGGTTGTGGTGACTATCACAAAAGGAGTGCTTTCACCAAGTGCTGGAATAGATAATTCCAATGCCCCGGAAGGGCATGTTGTATTACTTCCAGAAGACCCGAAAAAAAGTGCAATTGAAATCAGGGAGAAACTGATGAAGGAATACAGGTGCAATCTTGCAGTGATTATCGGCGATAGCAGGACGCAGCCGCTGCGCCTCGGTTGTGTGGGTATTGCGCTTGGCTGCGCCGGGATCGAACCAGTTGAGGATATGAGGGGAAGAAAAGACCTTTTCGGAAAACCCCTTTTAATAACGCGACGCGCCACCGCAGATAATCTTGTTTCAGCATCTCAGATAATAATGGGAGAAGCGGATGAAAGCACGCCTTGTGTGCTAATCAGGGATGCACCTGCGGTATTCTGTGATGGCAGCTTGGATATACCGCAGATTTCACGGGAAGAGTGCTTATATTTTGCTTGTTTTGATAAATAAAATAAATTTGCATCTGACCTGTGTTTTAAATAACAAAATATATCAACCAAAATAGTATATGAACAGGTGATATGAAAAGAATAAAACAATATTTAATTTCAATATTTTTGATAGTTTTGCTAATCAACACAGCCTATGGATTTCCCGGGATGACGGCCAATAATTCCACAGCACAGCAGGATTTGGTTAATAGTACGGAATCAGACCAGGACATCACTCTGGTACAGAATTTGATAGAAGTCGATGCTTTGCAATTGCGATCCCAAAACGAATTATATGTCCGGGAGACGCTGATATTCAAGAACACCGGAACCATGAATTTTGACGGGTCTCTCAGGACATGGGTGCCTGATGGAACAGAAGGGATAAAGATCGGGAAAAGCGAGATGATGCAGGGCGCTAATCCGGAACCTATCGTGTGGAAACAGAACGGGAATATCATCACATGGCAGGGTGAAATTAATGCAAGCGCTCTTCCTCCCCTTTATACCGTAGAATATCTGCTCCCGGAACCCAACGGAACAAAACAATATTCAAAAATATTCCTGTATCCAACGCTAACCAAGAAGCCGAGCAGTATCATGCTTAAAATTACACTGGATAAAGAAGAAAGTGCTGCTATCATGGATGAAAACGGGAACAGTATCTCTGCTTCGGGAAGTCCAAGGGTAGAAGGTAATAGCATCCTGTATGACTGGGAAACCCCGGAATTTAATGAGATAAATCTCGCCATCTCAAGCTCCACAGCTGCACCTTCCGGAATTGCAGGTTACGTGATTCTCGGGCTCATTGTTATCCTTGTATTTTCATATCCGGTCATAAGGAAAAAGAATAAAAAAATCCGGGCATTTGAAGAAAAAATCAGGAACTCGTTGAAGCGCAAAGAAACTGCTGAGGAAACCGCAGAAGAATCACGCGAAGAACTCGTTGAGGAAACTACAACTCCGGAACCGGTTGAAGCAGAGGAAGAAACAGGATTTGAGGGGAATACAAAAGAGGAACTTGAGGTCATGAAGGATGAAACTCTTTCCAAACTCAGCGAACTGAATAAGGAATACGAATCCGGGAATATGCTGGATGAGGAATATGAGGAACTCAAGAAATCATATCAGGGAAGAATTGATAAAATTAAAAGGAGACTGGAATAGCCCTGATAATTTTATCCAATCATTTTCAGGAAATATTCGTGGATTCTCAAATCTTCGGTCAATTCGGGGTGGAATGCCAGCGCAAGCAAATTTTTCTGTCTTGCCGCAACTATTTGGCCCCTGTATATTGAAAGGATTTCAACACCCTTCCCTGCCTCAGTAATACAAGGCGCGCGGATGAATATCGCATTAAATGGTTCTGTGAGCCCTTTGAAATCCACAAGGGATTCAAATGATTCTTTCTGCCGCCCGAATGCGTTCCTGTTGACACGGACATCCATCAGTGAAAGCAGCGGCTGTTTTGTTTTCTCCACCTGTTCATCCCCGTGTTTTGCAAGCAGCACAAGTCCTGCGCATGTTCCCATTACAGGAATACCTGAATTGGCGGCTTTCCTGATTTCGGATGAGATACCTTCCTTTTCCATGAGCCTTCCAAGCGTGGTACTCTCGCCGCCGGGAAGGATTAATGCGTCGCATGCAGGTACAATTCCTTTATGTTTTATCTTTACGACCTCTGCTTCCAGTTTTGCCTGTCTTAATGCCCTTTTTAAGGCATCAACGTGTTCTTCCACGTTTCCCTGGATTGCTATGACCCCGATACGCATGCATCCAGAGTCTCCTGACAAGAATATAAATTATTCCCAGATAAATTACGTTTGTGGTTTATAAAATAAAACATTTTGTAAGTAATCGGACAAAGATAGGATAAGCAACTAAAGAACGTAAAACTGGAGATAAAAGATGGAAAATGAAATTGGACGGTGCGGCATTGCGTGTGAGGTCTGCAAAAATTTCAAAAACGTCTGCCTTGGGTGCGAGGAGGAAAACCAGATTGAAAAAATATGCGTCATTTATGACTGCGCCAGCAGTAAGAATGTAAAATATTGTTTTGATTGCAGCGAATTTCCATGTGATTTATTGAATATAGCGAAATCTTATTGCCCCAAAACAGCCAAGATCAAATTAGAAACACTGTTAAATAATTAGGAAAAAAATATTTTTGTTACAGCTAAGTTTTGAATATATCTGGATAGCTTTAGAAAACTAATTATATCAATGAGACTCTATTAAACTTCTAAGATGACGGCGGAATTAACTGAAATCAGGGAAGCATCAAAACCGACTGTTGCTGTGATAGGTCTTGGTGGCGCGGGCTGCAATATCATCACGTTTCTATCCCAGAAAAGTATTGCAGGCGCTAAAATAATAGCAGCCAATACCGATATAACGCATCTTGTTTTGCAGCGGGCTGATAAATTGCTGCTCATGGGAAAAGAAAGAAGCAGGGGTAAAGGATGCGGCGGATTTCCTGAAGTGGGCGCGGAATGCGCGCGCGAAAGCGCAGAAGAAATAAGGAAAGAACTCGAAGGGAGCAGCATCATATTCATCGTTGCGGGTCTTGGCGGAGGCACTGGTACGGGTTCTGCCCCCGTGGTTGCTGAAATTTCCCGCAGTATGGGCGCACTTACCATCGCATGCCTGACAATGCCTTTTGAAATAGAATCGCTCAGGCGCGAAAACGCAAAAAAGGCAATCGCAGCCCTCTCGCAGACATGCGATTCTGTAGTATTGATAGATAACACCAAATTGAGGCAAGTGGCGGGGAAATTGCCTCTCAAGGCTGCTTTTGCAGTAGCGAACGCCCTTATCGGTTCATTCATCAAAAGCATAACAGAAACCATTACAGAGCCAAGTCTTATGAATCTTGATTTCGCAGACCTCAGGGCTGTTCTTGAAAAAGGAGGCGTTTCATCTTTCGGGATAGGGGAAGCGGAAGGCGAAGACCGTGTTGAGAAGGCAGTATTGCGGGCGATAGCCGCTCCCCTTCTTGACATTCCCGACCTATCTTCTGCTCACGGTTTACTCATCCATATCACAGGCGGGCAGGACCTGACGCTTGAGGAAGTTGCAAGAGTGGGCGAGTTGATGGCACAGAATCTACCTGGCACAAAAAGGATTATCTGGGGAGCAAAAGTCGATGATACAATGACAGGGCGCATCAGCGTAATGGCGCTATTTGCAAGCGTGGGAAATCCTTTTGAGTCATAGTTGAGATAAACAATCTTCAAGCGTGCCGTTCCCAACGATTTCGGGATTTGTCCCATGTTTTCGCATCGCTTCGGCGGTTTTTTGACCTATGGCAACAACCTTGATTTTTTTTGCATATTCCGGTGCGAAGCCTGAAAGTTCAAAGGATTTTGCACTTGTGAAAATCACCGCGTCAATATCGTCCAATATTTCCACAATGCTGTCGCCTGTTACCAGCCGGTATGCCGGCGCCTCAATTACGGTCGCACCTCCGGATGTCAGGGAGCTTACCAGTTCTGGATTCGGCACTTCGACGCGGGCGATGCCGATTGTTTTGCCGCTTATGTCACCGAGATATTCTGCAAAATGGTCAGAAGAAAAATTCCCGATTACTTCACTTCGAATCCCGTATTCTTCAACTTTCTTTGCAGTTTTCGGGCCTACACTTACGATTCTCACATTTTTTCGGGGTTTTACTATATTAAAAAGTTTTTCAACGCCGAGTGCACTTGTGAAAATCAGGATATCAATTTTATTTTTTGAAATCATCTCAGCCAGGCGGGAAAGAGGTGCGGGGTCGGCGGGCGGAGCAGCTCGCATGGTGGATACTATAACTGCTTCATGGCCGTATCTCCTGAACAGCTCATTTATGCCTTCGGATTTTTCTTCGAGTTTGGTGACTGCGATTTTCACAGAAATAAGTATGCATATCAAAGCATAATGCTTTTGTTCATGGTCTGTTATTAGCAGCCCCCATGGATATCTCCCTCTCCCTTCTTATTGTTTCAGTCTTCTTCGGTTTCTTTCTCGGCATTATTTCAGGTCTCACGCCGGGAATCCACGTCAATAATTTCGCCCTGATACTTGTAGCCCTCTCTCCATATTTTCAGGGAATCGGCTTTGCGCCCTTCTACATCGCCGTTGTCATCCTCTCAAATTCCATAGCACACACCTTCCTTGACATAATACCCTCTGTTTTCCTGGGCGCGCCCGAGGCCGATACTGCCCTTGCCGTCCTCCCGGGTCATGCTCTCCTAATGGAAGGAAGAGGCGCGGAAGCCGTGCGGTTGTCCGCTATCGGGAGCGCAGGCGCGATAGTGGTATCTTTAATAATGGCGCTGCCTCTGGCTTTTTTCTTCAAGAATATCTACGGAGCAATAAGCCCGTATATCGGATGGATTCTCGTTTTGATAGTGATCCTGATGATTGCCACCGAAAACGGCGAGACGGTGGAAGGCCAGGGTTCGTTAGTACATCTTAAATTCAAGATGTATGCCGTCCTCCTTTTTTTTATTTCAGGCATGCTTGGGATATTTGCATTTGGTAATGCGGCGCTGAT
>CABMII010000003.1 GCA_902386255.1 uncultured archaeon | reverse complement strand
TTTAATAAACTTTTCTAAAAGTTTAGCGACACCTCGCTTTATCCGGTGTCCACGTATGGCTTCGCCATACGTGTTGTATTTAATAAACTTTTCTAAAAGTTTAGCGACACCTCGCTTTATCCGGTGTTCAGGTATGCGAAGCATACCTGTCGTTTGATAAAACTTTCCTAAAGTTTTCAGTTCATACGAGTTAGTTGTTAATTTTCCACCCAATGCAAAGGTCGCAAAAATAGACATAGAAAACTTATTTTATATCACCCGCCAACATGACATTTCATGGCAGACCTGGTAATCAGAGGCGGGCGCATCCTCACCATGGACGGCGCGATTATCGATAATGGAGTGGTGGTCGTAGATAATGGTTTAATAACCTTTGCAGGCAAAACCACTAATGAAAAAGCCGAAAAAACAATAGACGCAGAAGGCTGCGCTGTCATGCCCGGTCTTGTCAATGCCCATACTCATCTCTCCATGACCCTTTTCCGCGGATTTGCAGACAACCTTCCCTACGATGAATGGACAAGAAAAATCCAGCAGGCAGAGATGAAACTTACTCCTGCTGGCGTCAGGGCAGGCGCGTATCTTGGCGTGCTTGAGATGATAAAAACAGGAACCACTGCTTTTGCAGATATGTATTTCCACATGGACGAAGTGGCAAAAGTTGTGGAAGAAACCGGCATGAGAGCTTCACTGGGTTACGGTATGATTGAAGGTCTGAATGAAGAGCCTGATACAAAGCTGAAAAACAGGGCGGAATTTTCGCGGAAATGGAACGGCAAAGCCAACGGCAGGATTACAACCATGTACGCGCCGCATTCTGCTGCATCATGTTCAAAAGAATTCCTGGAAAAAGTAAAGGAACTGGCAGTCAGGGATAATTTGAGGATTCATATCCATGTCCTTGAAACAGAAAGCGAACTGAATTTAATGAAAAAGAGGTACGGGATGTGCTCCATCAATCTTCTCAAAAGCATCGGGTTCCTGGGGCAGGATGTTCTTGCCGCTCACTGCGTCTGGCTATCAGATGACGACATTGATATCCTGAAAAACAACAATGTCAAAGTTGTCCACTGCCCATCGAGCAACATGGCTCTTGGCGTTGGGGTTGCACCCGTGCCGAAAATGCTTGGAAAAGGCATAGACGTCGCACTCGGGACAGACGGCGCCGCTTCAGGCGGAAGTCTTGATATGTGGAAAGAGATGCGGATGGCTTCATATCTTCATAAGCTCAAAGACCCGCAAGTGTTACCCGCCTCAACTGTGCTTGAAATGGCAACAGGGAATGGCGCGCGGGCGCTGGGAATTAGAGCAGGGATGCTCAAACCTGGTTTTGCCGCTGATATAATCCTGATAGACCTGAAAAAGCCGCAATTTTCATCATCGAATCTTGCTTCTGCCCTCGTCCACGGCGCAAGCGGTTGTGATGTGAAAACGACCATCGTAGATGGAAAAATCCTGATGGAGAATTACAAACTGAAACTGGATGAGGATAAGATTATCGAAGATGCAAGGCACGCAATATTAAAAATTGAATCGAATAATTAAAATTAAGTACAACCGCAACCATTCAGTCAAGACAGGTGAGACATTGTTTACAATAGAGAACATTCATGCAAGGGAAATACTTGATTCGCGCGGAAATCCCACAGTGGAAGTCGATGTTACCACGGAAATCGGCTTCGGGCGCGCAAGCGTCCCCTCAGGTGCATCCACAGGGACAAACGAAGCACTTGAGTTAAGGGACAAAGACAATCGGTATCACGGAAAAGGCGTAAAAATTGCTGTGAATAATGTAAATACCGAAATACGGGAAGCACTCATTGGCATGGACGTTCGGGAGCAGCGGGAAATCGACATGCTCATGCTGGAACTTGACGGCACGGAGAACAAATCAAGACTTGGCGCCAATGCAATTCTGGGCGTCTCGCTTGCGGCAGCGCACGCGGCTGCGGATTCACTCGGGCTTTCACTTTACCGTTACCTTGGTGGCACGAATGCATTCACGCTTCCGGTTCCAACCATGAATATCATTAACGGGGGAAAACATGCTGGTAACGAGCTTGCGATACAGGAATTCATGATACAGCCGGGAGGCGCGCGGACATACCAGGAGGCGCTGCGTATGGGTTCTGAGACATATCAAATGCTTGGCACCATACTTTCTAAAAAATACGGCAAATCCTCAGTAAACGTGGGATATGAAGGCGGTTACGCCCCGCCGATTACAAACACAAAAGATGCGCTCGATGCAGTCGTCAACGCGATTGAAGAAATGGGGTACGAGAAAAAAATTACTATCGGTCTTGATGCCGCAGCGTCAGAATTCTACAAAGATGGCATATACACTATAGATGGACAGGCATTCTCTCCTGATGAACTTTCGGATTTCTATGGCGAACTTGTGAAAACATATCCTATTCGCTCCATCGAAGACCCGTTCCATGAAGAAGCGTTCGATGATTTTGCCGTCCTGACAGAAAAATTAAAAGACACGATAATCATTGGCGATGACCTTTTCGTGACAAACGTAAAGCGTCTTGAGCAGGGAATAAAAATGAATGCCGGCAATGCTCTGCTCTTGAAAGTCAACCAGATTGGCACGCTGTCAGAGGCTCTTGATGCTGCAAGACTTGCACAGAAGAATAAGTTCAAAGTTGTAGTGAGCCACAGGTCTGCCGAGACCGAGGATACTACGATTGCGGATATTTCGGTCGCTATAGGCGCGGAGCTGATAAAGACCGGAGCGCCGGCGCGGAGCGAGAGGAACGCGAAGTATAACCAGTTGCTGCGGATTGAGGAAGAGCTTGGGAAGGCTGCAAAGTATATGCAGTTTTAATTAATTAAGGTTTCATATTTCTGAAATTTGTTAATATTATTATATATACTTTAAAGAATAATATAAGGATTTGAAATTTATGAACTTTATAGACCTGAACAGTTTAGATTTTCCCCCCTACAACTTAAAATCAACAGCTGTAGTTTCCTTTAGTAAATCCTTGAACCCCATCATTTCTAGTGTTTTTTCAGAAATTCCCGTTAAATTCAGGTG
>CABMII010000002.1 GCA_902386255.1 uncultured archaeon | reverse complement strand
TGCTTGTAAAACCTATCCGTGAGGAACGATTCGATCTTGTTGAGCAGTATAGGACAATACTGATGACACAGCTTGAAATGGTACCTCTGGACGAATCAGTATCATTAAAAGCTGCGCAACTCAGAGCGAAATATGGACTGAAAACGCCTGATACAATACAGCTGGCATCGGTGATTCATAAGAAGGGGGAAGTTTTCATTACAAATGACAGACGAATGGAGAATGTAAAAGAGATAAAAGTTTTGGCGCTGACGGATATGCCGGGTTGAGTTGATCGCGAGTTTAATACTGTATTAAATTTCCAAAATATATTCCTGATACATTCTGATGCGATCCATGAAGAAGGATAATTTATGATATGGGGTTTTTAAGAAAGATAGATTGAAGGGGATTGCTTGACTTATATATTTATATAATATTACTATTTTTA
This sequence comes from uncultured archaeon, assembly GCA_902386255.1. GTDB lineage: Archaea > Halobacteriota > Methanosarcinia > Methanosarcinales > Methanoperedenaceae > Methanoperedens. Next base: position 4,429 of record CABMII010000002.1, on the reverse strand, counting down.
TAACTCATATTCACACCCCGCCCCCTGCCCTATCCCTTCATCCACCCTGACATGGAGCTTCTTAATATTATCCGCGCCATTTGATTTCAGCGCCCTTGCCATTTCGGTTGTGAAATACCTGCACAGGTCTTCGGCACTCGCCGATTTCGTGGGCAGGAACATAATATCTTCCAGAGGCAATACATATCGCTTTTTACTTTCAATGATTTCAATTGAGACGCCATCCTTTTTCACAATCCGAAGGCGCGGGTCTTTTTCTGCGATAAGCACTTTATGGTCTAGCCTGTCGCAAATCCCGTTAACAATTCCTTTAACCAGCTCAAAATCAATGATGAATTCCCCGATTTGCTCGCCTTCGAGCCGCACGCTAACCGCATACGTGTGACCGTGCAGGCAGCCGCATTTGGGATGATTGGGAATGAAATGGCATGCCGAAAATCGCAGTTTTGCCATCCAGCCATCTATTTCAATGAACATTATATCGGCTTAATTACGCTGGAAGGTATAATCCTTTTGTCAGATATTAACAGCGAACTAATACGAACTCGTACAAACTCCGGGGTGAGTTAGTACCAGTTCGTACGAGTTAGTTGTTGATTTTTCATCTAGTGCACACAGAGCCCAGCGAGTTGACGCTTTTCTCTGTGTCCTTTGTGCTCTCTGTGGTTTTTGGTTTTCAACCTAGATTCATGTCTTTCCCACTATTCTGACAGTAGTTTCTGTCACAACAATAAAATTTCCGGAAAAAGATTTTTCATATTTTTCAAGCAAGCGCTGTAATACAGCTATTTTGTTTGCAGCCCGCTCATCTTCAAGGCGCAAAAGTATCACACCTTTATGTGGCTTTTTCTCTCGAAAAACAAGCTCACCAAAGTCTTTGTCATTCGTGATCAGTATCCGATTTTGCTCGCAGGCTTTCTGGATAACCTCTATATCATCCGCTCCCCTGATTTCATCAAATACAGAAACAACATCATGATTTTGCAAGCGCAACCACTGTGCAACCGCAGGCCCTGTGCATTCATCCACAAGGAACCGCATCTAACAAGCCTCTGCAGTCAAAGGCATAAATGTGGTGTCTTCAAGGGATTCTGTCGCAAATAATAAACAAGCTCTTATATCTTTCTCTGTTAATCCTTTGTATTCTTCAAGGATTTCCTCCACAGAAGCGCCATGCGCTAATAACCCCAGGATAAACTGCACCGTAAGTCTTGTCCCCCTGATTACAGGTTTTCCGGTCATTACGTTGGGGTCAAGAGTGATGCGTTCAAGCAATTTTTCCGCTTTCATGGTTTTTCACCTTATCTATTATTTTCTTTTTTGTAATATAAAGACCATTGATTGCCGTCATACGTTTGGAAATCCTCCATTACCTCATTTTATTCTGATAAATGAATCCAGATTGGGATGATCGACCACAGAGCACACAGAGTTGCTATTTTCTCAGTGTCCTCTGTGCTCTCTGTGGTTTTTCAACCCAGAAAATAATAAAAAGCCTCGAATTACTTTCACCGGGCTTGCGTTTATATTATATCCCTGCATATCATCAATTAACATATGGAAAGCCCGGATTCGCTATTTAGCGGCACCAGCGATGCCCTGTGCATACTTTGCCGGGGCACAAAACTATTATGCGGCAAACAGAGGTGCCCCGTCCTTGTCAAATTCTATTCCCGCGCCAAAGTCAAACCGCTTACCGACAGCCTGAACATCGACGGCTCCTCGCCGCCCGGGGTGTTCGTGGGGAGAATCGGATACCCGTATGTGTCCATAGGCCCGTTAATCCCGCCCTCGCACGGCGACACAACTCTTCTTGACACGCCTGAAATGTGGCTGGGGAAGAGCATCGATGATATCGTGGATTTCCGCTCGCAGCTTGTCCGCGGCAAGCACCTTGTACATATAAGAGACCTCGAAGGCAGCCGCATCGTTGAAGCCACGAGGGAGATGGCGCTTGCTGCATCCCCTGTGGATGTTGAGGCTGAATTCCTTAAAAAACCAAGGGCAAGGCTTGTTCTCGATGATGAGGTCCAACCCTTCGGACCTACGGCGCCTCTTAAGAAAATCGATGTCGGGAATACGAAGTTTGACCAGAGGATGGAAAAAGCATACAACGATACCGACCTCAAGGCAAAAGACGCAGTGCTTGAGCTTTACAAAAAGGATACTCTTGTCTCAAGTATCCAGAAAGCCTTTAGCGTGGGCTCTTTCGGTGAAGGAAAAGCCCGCCACTTTGTTCCCACCCGGTGGAGTATCACGGCAGTTGACAGTATGATTGGCGCCAACCTCATGGAGAAAATGAAGGATTTCCCGTTGATCAATGAATTCCTTGTTTTTGAATCATGGCAGCTTGATAACAGGTTCGTGGTGCTGATGATGCCGCGCGCCTGGAGCTACGAGCTTATCGAAGCATGGTATCCCAATACTGTCTGGAACCCATTCGGAAAGGACGTGGCGATAATGTCGTCTTCCGAGGGTTATGAAGGAAGGACTACCTATGCCGAGATAGGGGGCTGCTATTATGCTGCGCGCCTTGCGGTGAACGAGTATCTTGTAAAAGAGAGAAGGCAGGCGCGCGTGGTGATACTGAGGGAGGCGCATCCGGGCTACATCATGCCAGTTGGAGTGTGGAACGTGAGGGAGAATGTCAGGGCAGCGCTTCGGGCGCCCTCTAATAAATTCGCTTCTCTGGATGATGCTTTTGCATATATCTCAACAAGACTTGTTATCCCGAAGGCGCGGTGGATAAAGGAAAGCACAGTGTTGAAAAATACATTATACCAGAGAGGGCTTGAGGATTTCTTCAGGATATAGATTCTGGTTCCAGGTTCATATGCCCCAGAACATGATGGTAATGCGCCGGAGGCATAAGAGAATGGAACGCCTTCTTCACAACTTCGCTTAAAGCGGGATGGATATGCATTCCAGCCATAATGGGGTCTGCACGTTCTTCCGGCGTGTACATGAGGTTTATGATTTCCTGGATAAGTATCGAGGCGTGGGGACCAATGATATGCGCGCCCAGAATCCTGTTCGTGCCAGGTTCAACTATCACCTTTACAAAATAATCTTTAACATCCATTGCCTTGCCTTTAGCTGTGTCTTCATACCTCTCGGAACCAATTAGGACATTCTCCTCACCGTATCTTTCTATGGCATCCTTTTCTTTCATTCCAACGCCGGCTATTTCAGGGTAGGAAAAAACTGCATGGGGAACAGCATAGTAGTCAATTTTGACCTTTTTCTTCATAACTGCATTATAGTAAACAAAAGTAGATTCGTAGTTTGCCACATGCCTGAAAAGATGGTGTCCGTTTGCATCACCGAATGCCCAGATGTTCGGCTGTGAGGTTTCAAGATATTCGTTCACGGATATCCACCCGTTTTCGTCCGTGTCAATATTTCCTTTTTCGGGACACAGCATATCGTTATTCTGTCCCCTTCCTGATGCCACAAGAAGCTCATCCGCCACAATTTCGATTTCCTTTTTGCTGTTTTTCTCCTGTGCAATTATCTTTTTCTTCCCGTTACCTGCCTTTTGCACCTCTATGACCTCGTGGTTTGTGATAATATTCATATATCCGGACATAACCCTCTTCGCCAGTGCTGATATCTCAGGTTCCTCTTCAGGAATGAACTGTGGATTCCTCCCAATGATGGTCACCCTTGAACCCATTGCAGAAAAGAAATGACCGTACTCGGCAGCAATATATCCGCCCCCTATAATGGCAATGCTTGAGGGAAGTTCTGTCATTTTCAATACAGTATCGCTTGTCAGATATCCTGATTCTTCAAGCCCCCTTATTGGCGGTATAATGGGTTTTGAACCCGTGCAGAGGAATATCATTTTTGAGATAATTGTCTCGTTTCCTACCTTCATTGTATAGGGAGCAACGAACTCAGCAACATCATGGTAATAATCGAGGTTCGGATTGCCGGACAATCCTTCACGGACATTTTTAATTTCTTTTGAGATAAGTGTTCTCATCCTTTCCATGACGTACCCAAAATCGATGTTTTTAATCTGTACATCAATGCCGAATTTTCCTGCTGTTCCAATTTCCCTGACAAGCTCTGCAGGATAAAGAAGAAGTTTTGACGGTATGCATCCCCTTGTCAGGCATATCCCGCCAGGTTCGTCTTTATCAATGACCGCGATTTTCATTCCCGGATTCGTGCTTATCATTGAGTCAACATAGTTCATCCCTGAACCCGTGCCTATCACGATAAGGTCGTACTCTTTCACTAAATCACCCCGCAATATGAGTGTTGTATTTGTTTGCATATAGCCTTTTTCCACTCATCAGTACTTCCGAATACCCTGACTTCCGAACAAAAGATCATATTCAGCCATAGACTCCATAAATCAACCGTAAAATATAATTATGATATTATCCCATCTAAAAATATAGAGGGGATAATAAAATGA
>CABMII010000001.1 GCA_902386255.1 uncultured archaeon | reverse complement strand
TCAAGCGCCCCCAGCGCATTCACTATCTGGGGTTCATCAGGTATCAGTATTTCCGCCTTCAGAATATCCCGAAGAGCCGAAACCATCCCCTTATTCTTAACCGCGCCTCCTATCAGGACAATCGTCTTTGCCTCAGGTATCATAAACGAGATGCGGCGCGCAAAAGCGTAATGCATCCCCGCAATAACCTCCTCCTTTGAATAACCTGCCACAAGCTGCGAAATCATCTCCGAGACTGCAAACACGCCGCAGGTGTTGTTTATCTGGGGGATTCTCTTTGCCCTGCTGTGAAGTGAACCCAGTTCCTTCAAATCAATTTTGAAGTAATTTGCAACAAACTCAAGAAATGCGCCTGTGCCTGCGCTGCACTTATCGTTGATTATGAACTGGTTTTTCCTGACATCAATTACTTTTGTATCCTGCCCCCCGATATCCACAATAACATCCACGTCCGGATAATAATGTTTCACGCCGAATTGGGCTGCTGTTATTTCGGTCAGTGATGCCCGGTGAGGCACAGAATGGCGGAAATACCCTGTTGAAATTATCTCCTCCTTCTCGATTCCTTTTACAAGCTCTTTCCAGTTATGCGTCCCTGTTATCCGGTACTTAATCTCGCCATCCTCTGTCCAGACCATTTTTGCAGTAGTGCTGCCCACATCAAGCCCTATCATCTTTCAATCATCTCCCTGAAGGCTTCAAGGCGCAATTTTATCTGCTCCGGGGTTTTTCCGGGCATGTCTCCCTGCAGGGTCAATATCGGGTAATCCAATTTCTGCCTCATGACCTCATCTTCAAGAGTATGATGGCAGGCGAACTGCGTATAATGAATGATTCCGTCAACCTTACGTTTTTCAAGTTCCTTCTGGAGGAATCCTATCCTGAAATCAAGCGGCCTGGCAAAGGTATAATCTCTGTAATCCCGCGCCACCTCCTTTATATTAACCCCTGAGTGCCTGATGAATTCATACGGGAGTTCATCAAATACTATCTGAAGGTCAAGTGATTGCGCTACTTCATGAAAATCATGGTAAATCGGGGGCACCCCAATCAATGCGACCCTGTTATTCAATTCGATATCGCTCTCCTTCACTTCGGCAATGGCTTTTTGAAAACCATTCAAATCGCCGCGAAGGTCGCTAAAAGAAACCAGGATGCGAAAAGCGTCTACCGACGAGATTTGTCCAGAAAGCCTTTTCTTATCGATTTGCTGCCCTGTTTTTTTGAGTTTCTTGATTTCCCTGAATTTTTCCGGAAATTCGATGTTCCCGAGGAAATCACGTAACTTGTATAATTGCGATTCAAGGTATCCCGCATCGCCGTCAAAAGGATAAAAGAAAAAGTGGGTGGGAATCCCGCTCATGGCCGCTTTCTGCCCGTCAACAAGAGCATTATGGCAGTCGCCGCCTGCAACTACGACAAGGGAATCGATTTTTTGTTCTCTTTTTACCAGCATCTCCTGCCAGATGGCAGTCCAGGCGCAAAGCTTGTTCCTGGGCGTTTTTTTAGATGCGGGTATGACATTATTGACATCAAACGGCTCTCCCCCGCAGGCGAATATCAATTCAGGGGGCACAAGAGCAGTAATTGCGATTTTTGGCACATGCATCCTATGTTCAGGGGCAATTTATCTTTTTTGTATCGAATAACTTTATAACAGCCGAAAGATTTAAAGTATATGAAAGAATAGATTCAGCAGGAGGTGAAAAAATGGTTGGACTCGAAAGCTCGATGGATAATGCAGCGGCTGCGAAAAAAGTCAAGGCAAAAGAAGATCCCGCTGAGAAAAAGAGACTGGATGCCTTTAACGCAAAACTGAGAGCACGCAAGGCACCTCAGCCAAAATAAGAAGATAATTGCATGGATATTTAAACAATTTTTTTAAACCTGTAGACATGAGGACGATGCGCCTGGGACGTGCTATATTTTTCATGTTTTTCGCGCATAATGATACCTTATATCTATAGGTAATTTTTTATATAGATATATAAATAATTAAATAATAAATTCTTGGGTCAAACAATACTTTTAATTTCCTGCCTCAGTTCCCCAAGCGTGGATTTTCGCTCCGCAAATGCATTATGGCGGTGGATACTTTCTTCATTTATCTGCTTGATAATAATAACCGAATCATCAGGCAGCTCGGGAAATTCATTTACAATTTTTTGTGCCATTGTGCGCACGCAATCTTCCACGAATTTTGGATTCTGATGCGCCCTTTCCACGATTGCAGCCTCATCCGACCTCTTTAACAGTTCAAACATCTGCGAACTCATGGAATTCTCAATAATTTCGATTATCTTCTCAAGCGAGACAAAATGACTGTCATGAACTTCAATCGAAATAATGCCGCGCCCCCTCTGGTTATGGGTGGGCATGGGTACTTTGCCAAGGAATTTTCTTATTATATCACTCTCCACACCAAGATTTCTTAATTCCTTTTTCGCCTTATCCCTCATGATTTCCTGGGCGCAGGGGCATGCAGTGATTCCGAGGACTTCAGCCCCGACAAGTTTTCTTATGGTCAGGTTTTTGCCGCGAATTGCCTTTGCCTCCGCGAAAATATTCACGACTTCCTGGCATTTTATTTTTGTTGAGGGGGTTTCCCTTTTTAGCACATATTCGCTTTTCATTCTTACTTCCGCATTCAAGGCGTACTCGTGCCTGTCGATGAGACGCTTTGCGACCTCCCCGCATAAATCCTCTATCTCATAAACAGGCGATGCAATCATTTCCTCAAGCACTTCATCTATGGCTTCAAAATTCCTTGAGAGATTTGCACCTTTCCTGTTCGAGGGCAAATCCACGAAAATATCGAATATGGAGACGAGCACGATAGGACGTTTGTCTTTTCTTGCAACTTCAACAAGTTTCTTGACATCCGTCACTCCCACTCGCGTTAATGTAATCGGAATCTCAGGCAGGTTCGCCTGGATATCAGGCAGGTGGATAACAGGAAGTTCCATTGGTTTTTAATCTCCCGGATGTATTGCTATAATTTTTTACGGTCTTGAATGACATATTGAGACGTTTTATTATTAAATTATTGCTATTTGGTTGCGGAGGCTATCAAATTGTTTAAATACTTTTAATTATATTTTGATTTTGAAGGGATGGATATTAAATTCGAATCCAATGATTTCGTGAAAATTCTCGGGATTGTAGCCGGAATGGCCTTTGTCATGATTTCTGTGGCTTACGGAATCACGTATATGATAGAAATAGAACCATTTCCGCTTCCGCCATATCTTATCCTGTTCATATTCTCAATAGGCTTTGTTATCGCTTCGGTTTTCTTTGAAAAAAGGGGCGCCATATTTCCCTGGTCGCTTGTGGGCGGCGCGATTGCATCCGCAATTCTTGCGTTCATAATCACTGCATCCGTCGGTGGGATGAGATATATCTGGGCAAAAGGGCTGGGAGGGCTTAGTGCGGATACAACGTTTTATGCTCTATCGATTTGCATTATCCTGAGCATGGTTCTGCTTAATCTTGCCAGGCATAAGCTTTAGAAACCTGACCTCGTAATCGTAGGGGGTATACCGTGACTGTAGTGTTGGAATTTAATGCTCGTATAGGGCGATGGGAATATGAGAACCTGTACAAACTTCAAATAGTTGCTCATCGGAAAGGTATAATTCTTACCATATGAAAATGTTTGTGATATAAAATGTGTTCGGAACAAGACTTAATCGAGATGGCTAAGAGAGAAATTGAAGAAGAAGTTGAAATTCAACCTGCGCCTGATAGTATCGAAAATGAAATGCAAAGTAAAGGAGCTATAGCGCACTATGATTTACATAACGACATCATATTTTATTCAGCTAGATTATGTTCCCTTACTACCGAGAATAAATTCCAAATTTTTATGCATGAGTTAGCCCATGCGAAAGATTTTCGCAGTTGCGCTAGAAATGGTCTGCTGAAAATTTTAGTGAAGCATGATAGAGTCCTTGATTCAACATTTGCCCAAGCGAATGAAATTTTCAATGGTACAGTAGAGTTCCAAGCTTCGAATTTTCTGTATTCTGAGTTTTGCTATAGAGTACGGAATCCAAGATTTAACTATTTATTAGAATATGAAAGGAACCCAATCTTTTTCCTTATTCCTTCGGTGGAATATTTCTGTTTTGGAGAAAACAGTGATTTAAGAGAACAGTTTAGGGGCAAGCTACATACTTCATTAGGCCAAAGATGGCTGCGTGTAGATTCATTCCTTGAATCAGTTAGCTTTGCAGATGCAACGTCCTTCGAAACAGAATTTTTGAGATTAATGGATTGCTTAGGTTTCACAGTTATAATAAAAACTGAACCTATAAAAAATAGAAGAAGCTATTTCCGAGTTTTGCATGACAGTACCGCCACTGAGGTCAAAGTTTTTGAACTGGTGAATAATCTCGACATTCATCGATTTTTTGAATGCCGAGTTAATAGCGACTAATCTGCTATATTCTTTAAATGCTGCGCATGATCAAAATGCTGAGAGAGTACGCAAAACTACATATATGCAATCTCGAGCATCCACGTCAATACCTTTCGGATTTCAATCCGAGGTTCGTGACTGCCAATCAATAAATCTTTTTCTCCCTTCTCAATGAACCCCTCGAATCTGCAACAACCCATTCCAAAACCCATCCCACACGAAAAAGTGAATAACAAGGACAGCATCTACTACAACCGAGAATATGGGAAAAATCCGCGTACTTGATGAAGCAACAATAAACAAGATAGCTGCCGGGGAAGTGATAGAACGACCCTCCTCCGTGGTCAAGGAACTTATCGAGAACTCGCTCGACGCCGGCGCAACCGATATCCGAATCGAGGTCACAAAAAGCGGGAAGAATTCGATACGCGTGACCGATAACGGATGCGGGATGAGCAAAGAGGATGCTGCGCTCTCTTTCGTGAAACACGCCACAAGCAAAATCAGCGCAATCGAGGATATCGAAACCGTAATTACTATGGGTTTCAGGGGTGAAGCACTGTCATCAATTTCAGCAGTCGCCAATGTTGAGATTATTACAAAAACAAAAGACGAATTATCAGGCACAAAAGTTATTATTCATGGAGGCAGGCTGATAAGTATCGAGGAAACGGGAGCTGCAGATGGGACTTCCGTGCTTGCCGAAGAGCTGTTTTACAACACCCCTGCAAGAAAAAAATACCTTAAATCAGACAGCACAGAACTTGCTCATATCATTGATGTCGTAACAAGGAATTCACTCGGTCATAACAGCATTTCTTTTAGTTTATCCAACAACGGAAAGGAGATACTGCGCGCCCCGGCATCTGAGCTCCGTGATACGATAATCCACATCTATGGCCAGGAAGTGGCACGGGCGATGGTTCCTGTTAATTTTGAATCCGGTCCTGCCAGGGTAACAGGATTCGTGTCAAAACCCGAAATGGTGCGCGGAAGCCTTGATTTCCAGTCCTTTTTCATCAATGACAGGAACGTAAGTTCAAGGGCAATAAGCTTTGCCTTGCGCGACGGCTATGGCACGCTCATCCCGAAAGGGCGTTTCCCGATTGCCATTTTAAAAATAAATGTTAATGTTTTGGAAGTGGATGTGAATGTGCACCCGACCAAGAACCAGGTCAGGTTAAGCCATGAAAGGGAAATATGTGATATGGTGACGCGGGCTGTGAAAAGTTCCCTCAGCGGTGAAACCCTGATTCCGGATGTGAAAATACCCGGACAGCAGCCTCTGGTGTATGAAAGTATCCCTCAAAACCCACATCTAGTCCGGGAAACCGATACAGGATTCAGGGTCCCTGTTAAAGACACGGAGAGAAGGCTGCGGCAATCTGAAAAATCCGGGATGATTCATGAGAACCAGAATACTGAAATGCCAGAGGTCAATATCCTCGGGCAGGTTGACAACCTTTACATTATTGCAGAAACAAAAGACGGCCTGATGATAATTGACCAGCACGCTGCGCATGAGCGGGTCTTTTTTGAAAAGGTGCGTGAATCAAAACGCGATGATTCCCAGGAACTTATTGTGCCTGTCAATCTTGAACTTGACTTGAGGGAAAAAGCTCTGATGAAAGAATGCATCCCGTACCTTGAGGAATTTGGCTTCAGGATCTCCGGGTTCGGCCCCGATGCATTTGCGGTAACAGCAGTCCCTTTTGTGCTTGGCAGGCTTGAAGACCCGCAGTTAATACATGATATAATAGCTGACATACTTTCAGAGGGAAGGATAAAAGATGAAACCGGTATATTTGAGCGGGTGACTAAAAGTATTGCCTGCAGAAGCGCTGTTAAAGCAGGCGCAGAGTGTTCCCAATCACAGATGGAAAGCATTGTACGTCAGCTTTTCATGACAGAAAATCCATATACGTGCCCGCACGGAAGACCAACAATGGTTTCTTTTAACAGGCAGGAACTCGATAAGCTGTTTAAAAGAAGTTGATTCTGGTTTTATTCAAATTTTAAAATTTTAAGACCCTTCGTAAACTATATAAGTATTGTAATGCTGTATGACTTGGGATTATGAAACCGGGTCAATTACTCACAATAATTTTGGTATCGTTGTTGATCTTGTCTTTTGCAATTGTTCTAATAAAGAGTGACGTTCTGCAAAAGCCGCCTGAACCATGGGTTCCTCCTTCTAACCTGAACATCCGTGATGTGGATGTAAAACCTGTCATGGTAACCAGCTCGCAGATAGAAGTGAATGTTACGGCTTATATAAACCATGCCGGCGCTAAAACCCGGAACGCAACCATGCTCATAAGGGCAATAAGCAGTGATACGAGACTGCTTGAAACCCAGGTTTCAGCCCCAATACCTGAAATTGACTCAGAACTCGAAAAAACACTTGCCATCTCAACTGATTTAAATCTTGAAAGAAACGGGGGCTATGACCTTAATATACTTCTTTTTGACAACGGGAGCATCCGCGACAGCGGCTCGGTGAGCATAAGCGGATTGAGCGCCCTGACGCCCATGTCAAAGCGAAGCGGAGTGATTCTTAGCAATATCGATTTTACAGTCAGCAACGTTTCAACAGGGAAGGTTTCCATTAAATCCGACATATACCTTGAAAATAAAGGTCCGCAATCTTCCGAAAACCTGAAGGTGACGGTCAAGGCAAGGGAAGCAACTTCCAACCTGCTGGCTGACAAGACTGGCACGGAAACCGGCGTGATCGCAAATGAGACGACTACGGTAAAAAGTGTTGTGCTTGCCGTTCCTGAAGGTTATAATTATATGGTGGTCGTAGAACTCTGGAGAGGGGATACCTTGATAAATAGCTGGGAGAAGCCGGTGCTTCTTGCACCCACAAAGACCGTTCCAAAGGAAAGTGTTGAGAAAACGATGAATATCGAGGTTTCAAAGTTCATGCGTGAAGGCGGAGCAGCACCTGGCTATCCTGTACCGGGTTATCCTATGCCTGCGGCAACGATGACACCGTATGCCGGAGCACCCAAGGAACCGGGATTTGAAATATTTGCAGCAATATCTGCGCTCTTAATTGTGTTCGTATTAAGAAGGAGGTTATAAAATGGTCAACCGAGAAAAGCTTGAAGATTATTTTTACCTGGGAATTTTCCTGATTGCCATGTTATTTGCATTGATTTCCGTATTTAATCTTTACAATGCAATCAATATGCTTATAGGAACTTTTATCGAATACAGGTATAAGCCCGTTTTTGATGCATTCTATGCTATAGCGGTGCTGGCTATCAGTATTTATTTCATAAAAGAAAGATTGATTAAAAAATAGTGGTTTCTTATCACTGTTTTTTTTATTTTTCTTTTTTTCCATTTTTCATTATGATTCTCGTTGAATATGGGAATCCGTTCATCAAGTTTGATATACCCACACGTAAATAATATCTAAGGAGTTTCTTATGCAACAGACAAAGATACTTTTAGAGGAAAATGATATCCCCAAGAAATGGTACAACATACTTCCAGACATGCCCACACCTCTTTCTCCGCCGCTTAACCCTGCAACGAAAGAGCCTGTGGGACCAAAAGACCTGTCAGTAATTTTCCCTATGGAATTGATAAAGCAGGAAGTCAGCCAGGAAAGATTCATACCGATACCGGATGAAGTCCGGGATATTTACAGGCTGTGGCGCCCAAGTCCTCTTTACAGGGCGCACCGCCTTGAGACCGCCCTTAAAACCCCTGCAAAAATTTATTACAAATACGAAGGCGTAAGCCCTGCAGGCAGCCACAAACCTAACACCGCGATTGCCCAGGCATACTATAATATGAAAGAAGGGATGGAACGGCTGGCTACGGAAACAGGAGCCGGGCAGTGGGGAAGCGCCCTGGCTCTTGCCACTACTTACTTTGACCTTAAGTGCACAGTCTATATGGTAAAAATAAGCTATCAGCAGAAACCATATCGCAGGTCTTTGATGCAACTCTGGGGTGCCGATGTTATCCCGTCCCCGAGTAACCTCACCAATTCAGGAAAAAAGATGCTTGAAAAAGACCCCGACTCGCCGGGCAGCCTCGGAATTGCAATAAGCGAGGCAATCGAGGACGCCGCAACCCATGAAGACACGCATTATTCTCTCGGAAGCGTTTTGAATCATGTAATGCTTCACCAGACGGTTATAGGCCAGGAAGCAAAGGAACAGCTTGCACAGGTCGAGGAATATCCAGATTACATTATAGGTTGCGTTGGCGGGGGAAGTAATTTCGCTGGGATAAGTTTCCCGTTCCTAATGGATAAGCTTGCAGGAAAAAAGAACTTAAAAGTGATTGCGGTTGAACCCACCGCATGCCCGAGTCTTACAGGCGGAGAATTCAGGTATGACTTTGGCGATACTGCAGGCCTGACGCCGCTCTTAAAGATGTACACCATGGGACACGAGTATGTACCGCCCGCAATCCACGCAGGCGGGCTCAGGTACCACGGGGATTCTCCAATCGTGAGCCAGTTGTATGCTGATAAAGTGATAGACGCTGTGGCGTATCACCAGACCGAGGTGTTCGAGGCTGCCGTGACATTTGCAAGAAGCGAAGGCATAGTGCCGGCGCCTGAATCATCACATGCCATAAAATGCGCAATAGATAAAGCCCTTGAATGCAAGAAAAAGAAAGAGAAAAAGACCATCCTCTTTAATCTTAGCGGGCACGGGCATTTTGATATGGGAGCATATGATAGCTATTTCAGCGGAAAAATGTCGGATGAAGCCGAATAGATTGTCGGTTCATAAAAGAAGGATTCGATTTGAAATTGATTGACAGGCTGTTTGGGAAAAGGCAAACCTCGCCATCCGGGATAACATTCGATGAGCTTCCTGAATGGCTTGAATCAAGGTCACGGAAGGTATCAGAGGAGATTGGCAGGGAAGCTTCTTCTTCCCTCTATTCTGAGATCAGAAAAGCGCTGTCTGCAATAAAGGAAAGCACGACCGCACTTGAAGAAGCGACACCGGAAGGGAGGTTCCATCTTAAGATGGTGAAGGTCGCCTCAAGCAACAGGGACAACATGAGCAAGCAGGTCAGGATGCTTCTTGATAATATTAATATCCCACAGGCTACCGATATCGGCACTATAGTGGAGTTTCACGAAAACGCAATCCAGACGCTGACAGTCTGCCTTGAAAACATGATGAAAAGCTACCAGTACACAAAACTGGTTTATTTTGAGGAATCAAAAGAATTAATCGCAAAAGTAAACGCGCTTGGAAGGCTCTTGAATGAACTTATAGAACCAATAGATAACAAAAGAAACGTGCTTGATGCCCTGAACAGTGCCAAAACGACAATACAAAATATCAAGAATGTAAGTCAAGATATCGGTTTCAATGAGAAAACAATAAAAAATAGCGAAGAAAAAATTGCCCTTTTGAAAAAAGAACTTGATGAGAAGAAGAAAGCACTGGCCTTGTTAAGAGACAGTGAGCCCTGGAAACAGTATATTAAAAGCAGGGAAGAACTTATTTCGCTTGAGACTGATGCTGGAAAAAAGGAGGCCGAGATAAGAGGTCTTATTCTTCCTTTGAATAAAGCCCTGGGGAGGCTCAAGCAATTAAGCGATAGCGGAAGATATACGCTGGCTCCTGAAATCAGGGAAGGGCTGAATTCGTGTTTATCTGAACAGATAAATGTAAATCCTGAATTCTTTATCGAATTCCAGAAAATCGTTGAAAGCGGCGTCCTTAACCTCACAACTGAAAAAACCAATAAAATCCTTGAGCAAACAAAACTAGTACTTGCATCATTGGATTCGTTAAAAACAGAATATCAAGCTCTTAGAGAGGATATTGAAAAGCAAAAAGAAAAGATATCAGGGCTGAAATCGGCTGGTGAAGAGGCAGAGCTGGAAAAGGAAATTGCTGATTTGAAGGATAAGACTGCTGCTCTTGAAAAGGAGCTTGAATTATCACGAAACCGTGTTGAATCCCTGAAGCGCGATGTTGAATCAAAAAGGCAGGAACTACTGCGGTGCGTATCGGTCATTGACAGCAGGATGAGGATTTCCTGAAATGGAAAAGTGTATCTATCATTAATCATAATATATCATGGGAGATTTATCATGCCAAATATTCTATATGTCCAGACAAGCGGAATCGATACGCCTGAACGCCTGTATTCCCCATTCATCCTTGCCCAGACTGCAAAAGCAATGGGAATCGAAGCGACAATATATTTCCTCGGTATGGGAATAACAGTCATCAAAAAAGGAAATGCGGAAAAGATTAAGCTCGGGAAATTCCCTTCTCTCAAAGAGATAATGGACCAGACCGTGAAAGCAGGCGTAAAACTCATGGTCTGCGAGCAGAGCTGCCAGCTCATCAACCTTGCAAAGGGAGATTTTATTCCCGGGGCAGAAATCGTTGGCGCCGCCACGTTAAATGATCTTGTGCTTGAAGCCGACGGGACGATGTGGTTTTAGGAGGATTTGGGGGTAAAAATCCCATACTGCATACGCAAAGAACGCAAAAGTTTCGCAGGATATAAAATAATTCGTTACCAATAAGAGTGAAAAAATGAGACAGGTTTATATGGATTATGGTTCGGCGTCGCCCGTGGATGCGCGGGTGCTCGAAGCCATGATGCCGTATTTTGATAAAGAGGTCGGGAACCCTTCTTCCCTTCATTCACCCGGAAGGAAAGCCAAACGCGAGCTTGAAGCAGCGCGCTCAAAAGTTGCAAACCTGGTCGCTGCGCCCAATCCCAAGAGCATAATTTTCACATCATGCGCGACAGAATCAAATAACCTGGCACTGCGCGGCGCAGCACTCCGGTATAAGGACAAAGGGAACCACATAATCACCACTTCGGTTGAGCACATGTCGGTGATGAATACCTTAAAAGACCTGCAAAAAAGCGGGTTTGAGGTAACGTATATTCCAGTTGATAAAGACGGGCTTGTGGATGCAGAGAAAATAAAGAACGCGATAACTGAAAAAACCATTCTCATCTCTGTCCAGTACGCCAACGGCGAGGTGGGGACGGTGCAGCCTGTACGTGAAATCGGGGAAATTGCTTCAGATAAGAAAATCCTGTTCCATGTTGACGGGACAGCGGCATGCGGTAAAGTCCCGGTTGATGTCGAAAAAGAGCATATCGACCTTCTCTCCATTTCTTCAAATGATATGTATGGCCCAAAAGGGGCGGGAGCCCTGTATATTAAACAGGGGGTGAGGATACTTCCTTTCATGCTGGGAGGAGGTCAAGAATATGGCATGAGAAGCGGCTCCGAAAATATCCCGGGAATTGTCGGCATGGGAAAAGCCGCAGAACTTGCCCTGGCTGAAATGGTTGATAATGGCGCACGGTTTATCAAAATGCGTGACCGGCTGATGGATAATATCTTGAAAATGGAGTACACGTATCTAACAGGCCACAGGACAAAGCGGCTCCCCAACAATGCAAGTTTCAGGTTCAGTTTCATTGAAGGCGAGAGCATCATATTGCAGCTTAACGATTTGGGGATTAACGCAAGCACGGGCTCGGCTTGTTCCACGAAAACGCTTGAACCCTCGCATGTGCTTATTGCAATGGGATTACGGCATGAGGAAGCGCACGGTTCGCTCCTCCTCACGCTTGGCAGAACAAATACAGAAGAAGATGTTGATTATGTCATTGAATCAGTACCTAAAATAGTGGCGAAACTTAGGGCATTATCGCCGCTGTATCCGAAAAAGAGGTGAAAATATGGCAGAACAATTCGAATACTCAGAAAAAGTGATGGAGCATTTCAGGAACCCGCGCAATGTTGGAGAGGTCAAGGACGCAGACGGGATAGGAAGGGTCGGAAACCCGGTTTGCGGGGATTTGATGGAGATACAAATCAAGGTCGAGAACAATATCCTGAAGGACGTGAAGTTCAAGACTTTCGGCTGCGGCTCCGCAATCGCAACAAGCAGCATGATAACAGAAATGGCCATCGGTAAAACGCTTGAGGAAGCCCTTAAAATCACACGGGGTGATGTAGCTGCCGAACTTGACGGCCTGCCCCCGATCAAGATGCACTGCTCAAATCTTGCAGCCGATGCCCTTCATGCAGCAATCAAGGATTACATGACAAAAAAAGAAGAGAAAGCCAAGATTGAAGCTGAGAAATACGATTTTGACGTGATTATCGTGGGCGGCGGTCCGGGCGGGCTGACGACCGGGATATTGTGCGCATACCGCGGTCTTAAAACTGCGATATTTGAAGCTGCCGGCTGGGGCGGGATACTTTCATGGTTATGCCCGAACAAGATGATTGAAAATTTCCCGGGTCTGTGCGAAAAAACTACATGCAAAGACCTTGTCAACCAGTGGCTGGACGAGGCAAAGAAATTGAATGTGGTCTTGAAAAATGAACGCGTAAATGAAATCGCCCAGGATAAGAAAATAATCGCTGAAAGCGGCGCGTACAGAGGAAAGATTATCGTTCTTGCAACTGGCAGTTCTCCGTCCACAGGCGGCATCAAAGGCGAGGACAAATTCAGCAAGAATGGACGCGGCGTATATTATTATGTCAGGGACCCCCAGAATTTCGTGGGAAAACGCGTTCTCGTCGTCGGGGGCGGTAATTCCGCAGTTGATGCCGCGCTTTCCCTTGCTGATACTGCCGACCTCATCACCATAGCGCATAGGAAGGATGAGTTAAGAGCAGTACCGCAAAAGATTGAGCGCCTGAAAGGGATAGATAAAATCAAGGTGCTGTATAATACTGAAGTCCTTGAAATAGCAGGCGCTGAAAAGGTTGAGAAAGCCATTATGAAGGACTTGAAAGAGGATGAAACCATCCAGCAGGTGGTAGATTCGGTTGTGCTGGTCGTCGGTTTGACGCCCAACACCGAGATTTTCAAGAAACTCGGGCTTGAGATGGATGAGAAAGGGTACATCAAGACCGATAAAACCCAGAAGACTAACATTGATGGTATTTATGCTGTAGGCGACATAGCCTCAGACTTGCAGTTGGTCGTAGTCGCGGTGGCGCATGGGGCAACCGTGGCGCATAATGCATATATCGAATTGAGGAAACCTTACTGGAGATAAGTTCGCTAGTTGGGAGCTATGAGGTGGAGCAGAAGGAATTGGGGGGTTTATGAGATATGTCAAGACGACAGAATTTTATATTCAATTGAACAATAAAGATGTGTAAAGAATTTAAATCCTGCATGATAATTCTTTAACAAAGGAGATTAGGGATGATCGAAGCAATTCAACAAAATGGATGGATATACGAACCCAAATCCAAATATATCATCAATCAAGGGAATCTTTCTCACTATTTTGATTTAGGAATTGAAACTTTAGATATTGTATTATCTTCAAAATCACCCTTACGTTATCCAGGCGGTAAATCGAGAGCCGTTGACATAATTTGTAAATTAATACCAAAAAACATTAAGGAATTATGTTCGCCTTTTTTTGGTGGTGGATCTGTCGAATTAGCTTGTGCATCAAAAGGAATAAAAGTTTATGGTTACGACATCTTTACTCCTGTAGTTGAATTTTGGACATGTTTACAAGACAATCACAATCTTTTAGCAGAGGAAGTCGAAAAATATTATCCTCTTCCTAAAGAGAAATTTTATGAACTACAACAGATGCAAACAAATTTTACCGACATATTTCAAAGAGCTGCAGTGTTTTATGTTTTAAATCGATCCTCTTTTTCAGGCGCTACATTATCTGGTGGAATGTCACCCGACCACCCTAGATTTACTCAATCGTCAATTCAGAGATTAAGAAACTTTTATAATCCAAATATTGAAGTGAAAGAACTTGACTTTAAAAAATCCATCAATTTACATCGGGATACATTCTTATATTTAGACCCACCGTACCTCATTAAAAATAATTTATATGGCAAAAAAGGGGACGCTCATAAATGTTTTGATCATAAGGGACTTGCCGAAATTTTGAGAGAAAGGGATAATTGGATCTTATCATACAATAATTGTCCTGAAATTCAAGAGTTATACGAAGATTATAAAATAATTTATCCAAGCTGGAAATATGGAATGTCAAACGATAAATATTCAAACGAAGTTTTGATTATTAGTAAAGACATTGAAAAATTTAACAACTTTTAATTAAATATAATGCCATCTCAAACAGAAGCCGGAAAAGCATTTGAATATGCATTACTTATTGAAATTAATGAAATTTTGGGAACACATCAAACTATAACTATCCGAGAAGATGACTGTTTTAATATTGCTGAAAATTGTTATGGGCAGTTTGATGAAATGGAAAAATCTAACTATAAAAAGGCGGTTATAGCTGCTATTGAGCATCTTTTAGATTTAGAGCCGAGATTAGAAAATCCGTTGGACTCAAATGATTTACTCGAATTACAAATAGTTCCTGATAGTCAAGGGATACAAGGTGATGTAAGAGATATTTTAGTAATTAGGTCGAGGCAGCAATGGGAAATAGGTCTATCTGCAAAAAACCATCATAGAGCCGTTAAACATTCAAGATTATCTGATAGCATTGATTTTGGTAATGATTGGTTAGAAAATGATTGTTCAGAAATATATTTTAATTCGATTAGTCCGATATTTTCTGAATTAAGAAATTTACGAACAAATGGAGAATTATGGAGAAATCTTGAAGATAAGCACGCTAGATTTTATATACCCATTCTTAACGCTTTTAAAACCGAACTTTTGCGATTAGATTCTGAAAATCCAACAATAATTCCAGGTAAATTATTAAAATATTTGATTGGAAACAAAGATTTTTACAAAATAATTAAAGGAAATAATATTACTGAAATACAAGGTTTTAATTTAAATGGAACTCTAAATAAATCCATAAACGCATTTCGTCCAAGAGTTAGGGTTTCAAAACTAAGACTTCCAACAAGAATCATAGAATTAGTATATAAACCAAATTCTACAGACACATTGATATTAACTTGCGATGAAGGATGGCAGATTTCATTTAGAATTCATAATGCAAGTTCAAGAGTTGAACCATCCTTGAAATTTGATATTAATTTAATAGGACACCCCCAAAGTCTATATTCAAATCATATATCATGGAATTAAATGGATATTTTAACCTCCCATAAACTTGATTTAGGTTTAATTTATAAACCAATATTACTAATATTATGATGACCAGAAATATTACAAGGGGTTAAAAATGGTCCAAAAAATCCGCAAAAGGGACGGAAGAATTGTAGGTTTTGACAGCTCAAAGATAGCCAAAGCTGTTTTCAAGGCTTTTATCGCCACAAAAAGCAAGGATGGTAAAAAAGCAGAGGATATCGCAAAGCAGGTGGTTGATATTCTTGAAAAAAGAATCCCGGGAATCCCCGGAGTTGAGGATGTCCAGGACACGGTCGAAGAGGTTTTGATTAAAAACGGCTATGCCGGTGTTGCCAAGGCGTACATCCTCTACAGGGAAAAGCGCTCACAGATACGGAAAGCCAAGGAATTTCTCGGGGTAAAGGATGAACTGAAATTAAGTGTTAATGCCGTACGGGTTCTAAAACGGCGCTACCTGTTAAAAGATGAGAACGGGAACGTAATTGAAACACCGCTTCAACTTTTCAGGCGCATCGCAAAAGCCGTGGCGCTTGACCCGGAATCCGAGGATGAGTTCCTCAACCTGCTGGTAAACCTTGAATTTCTCCCGAACACGCCCACGCTCATGAACGCGGGTACAGACCTGGGGCAGCTTTCAGCCTGCTTTGTCATTCCTGTCGAGGATTCGCTTGTGAGCATTTTTGACGCTGTAAAAAGCATGGCGCTCATCCAGCAATCAGGCGGCGGTACGGGGTTTTCATTTTCGCGCCTCCGTCCTTCGGGAGATATTGTAAAATCCACAAAAGGGGTCGCATCAGGACCGGTTTCTTTCATGAGGGTGTTTGACACCACCACAGATATAATAAAGCAGGGCGGCAAAAGACGCGGCGCCAATATGGGAATTTTGAGAGCAGACCACCCTGATATCATTGAATTCATCACAGCAAAAACAAAAGAAGGTTTCCTCTCAAATTTCAACATCTCGGTAGCAGTGGATGATAAGTTCATGAAAGCCGTAAGGGAAGACGGCGAATATGGCTTGATAAACCCGCGGAACGGGGAAATGGTAAAGAAGGCCAAGGCAAGGGATATCTGGAACCTTATAATAACAATGGCATGGAGAACAGGCGACCCCGGCGTTGTGTTCATAGATGAGATTAACAGGCACAACCCAACGCCGCAGATAGGGGAAATGGAAAGCACTAATCCTTGCGGCGAATTGCCGCTCTTACCCTACGAATCCTGTAACCTGGGTTCGATAACCCTTGCTAAGATGGTAAAGAATGGCTCGATAGACTGGGAAAAAATTGAAAAAATCATAAACAATGCAGTCAGGTTCCTTGACAATGTAATAGATATCAATAAATACCCGCTTCCCCAGATTGAGGAAATTACAAAAGCTAACAGGAAAATCGGTCTTGGGGTAATGGGTTTTGCAGATATGCTCGTGCAGCTTGGCATCCCTTATGATTCCGAAGAGGCATTAAAAACAGGCGAAGAGATAATGAGATTCATCCGGGAAAAATCCCATGCAGCTTCAGAAAAACTTGCGATTGAGCGGGGCGCTTTCCCGAATTTTCCGGGAAGCATTTATAAAAAGCCAATCCGCAATTCGACGGTAACTACAGTCGCTCCCACCGGTACTATCAGCATTATCGCAGGGTGTTCAAGCGGTATCGAGCCTTTATTTGCTGTTTCTTTTGTGCGCAATGTCATGGAGGGTACTAAGCTCCTTGAAATAAACCCATATTTTGAGGCGGTGGCAAAAGAGCGGGGTTTTTACAGCGAGGAACTGATGATGCGAATCGCGAAGCAGGGAACTCTCGCAGGCATCGAAGAGGTGCCAGAAGATGTCAGGCGCGTGTTTGTGACTGCTTTTGATATAGCGCCCGTTTGGCATGTCAGGATGCAGGCAGCTTTTCAGAAATATACGGATAACGCAGTCTCAAAGACTATCAATTTCCCGAACGATGTGGATATCAAGGAAGTTGAAAAAGCATATATGCTCGCCTATGAATTAAAATGCAAGGGAATCACGGTTTACAGGTACGGGAGCAAGTCACAGCAGGTGCTATACCTTGGTGACAGGGTTGATCAATTTGTATCCGCTGATGATGAATATGCAGGAGGATGCCCTGCGCCTGTGTGCCCGGTTTAAAACTCACATTGTTTCATAAAGCGCAGCATTATCCATCTGTATCTTTGCCATTTCTACTGCATGTTTTGTATAATCTTTCCTGCTTATTTTTCCGCGGGTAAGCCAGCCGATGATGCCTTCCTCATATCCGATTTCAGGCTTATTTGAAACGGGCAAAAATGCCTCCGAAATCGTTATCCCTTCTTCGATTACCCTTCTGGTACAGCCTGGCGGGTACTCAAAAGCAGGCCCAAGACCCAGAAAAACGCACTTTCCATCGTACACGGCACAGCAGCAAAAGTTCATATATCCGCTATGTGTGGATGGCACAGGGGCTATCCCGTCTTCTATTCCCACCGAATATTCACAATCACTAAAAACCGATTTTGCCCTGAATACCGCACCTTCTATAGTCTCTTCAAGAGAAAGGGGTTGTTCCCTGACGCCTGACCTGCATTCCATCCCTTTCACCAGATATGAGGGAAAGACCTCAGAAACGGCATTTATCTTATTTTTGTTCAGGGAAGCCACATGAATACATTTTTTTGCCATCATGGTACACTTAATCTTTATTCGTGTCTTTAAAGAATTTCCTGAAATACTTCCACCCGGTCTTGCAGAGATATTCCCTCCCCTGCGGGTCCTCTCTTACCCAATCCATTATATAGAAAAATTGCGCTTTGTATTCATCCACTGTTTCCTCAACAATTGCAGGCGGATTCGGGATTCCAAGCCCGCGAAGATATTCGATGAACATCGATTCCCCCTTCTGCTGGGCAATGCCGTTAATTTTCATGACCGTGAATTTATAGCCCTGGTTTTTCAGCCACTCAATTGTCCTGTCGTGGATACAACCGGAACAAATCTCGATATCCTCATCATGCCGGACTTTCAATTTAAGGAAACCCTTCTCCACTATGTCCTGCGCTCCCGCTTTATAGGTTTTCTTCCTGAACATTTCTTTTCCAAAATGCTCTATCGGGACTATATCATAATGCAATTCCCCGGTCTCTTTTCTCACTACTATGATACCCACACCTCCAACTGGCGTACCCCATCCCTGGTCATCTATCTGGATTGTCATGCTATTTCCTTGTGTTTTTACCAATTTTTGATTTATCCGTATTTATTTTTACCGGGATAAAAATTATCCCCTATATATGGGACAAATTTCGTTTATCAACTCTCGTTAAATTCAAGAAAGCCCCTAACGGGGCAATTTAATGCTCAACTGTTCTCAAAATGCATATCTTATTTCGCCGTTTCTTGGTTCGTATGCTTCTCCTTGGAATTTAAGGCGCCCAATATATTCAAGCACATAT